>NZ_JAFBDW010000003.1:300000-394366 GCF_016908415.1 Caldicoprobacter guelmensis | reverse complement strand
GTCAAATAAAGACACAGTATAATTTTGACCATTGTTATGTGCATAGTGAAGTGGGTACAGAGGCTGTAGTTGGGTTTATGATAATAGCTTTTAACTTAAGCCAGTTATACTTTTTTAGGAACCTAAGGGGATTTAGGGAGAAGAGGTTATTGCAGATAGACATAATGGAAGAAATAAGAGATGAGATGTTGTTAATAAAGGATTGGGTTAATCCAATTTTTGGTGTTACGTAGTTAGTAATAAAACTGGAAATACAGCTTTGATTAGAATGGGGGAGGGGGGAAGTGTACCTATAAGACAGAGTTTATGGTCTTTTCAAATTCCAGAATTACAATAAAATGGAAAAACGTTGATTCCTTATTACAAAAAATTTATACTGGAAATTAGATGCGAAATTTCTGTGAGAAAGGGATGAATTGCAAGGAATACAAAAATGCAGTATAATACTCTCTATGACTATGCTTTTTATCATGTAGGGCAACCCTTTTTTCAGACTCATCAACATTATAAAACACCGCGTAGTCAGTTAGATATCTACAGTAGTTGTTGAAAAAATGGAAGAAAGGAGGGGATAAATCTTAGTAAGGTTGACAACCAGAATTTTGTGAATACACAAAGTGTCAAGGAAGAAGGGGTGATTGGATGAAGTTTACAAACGGTTACTGGCAGATGCGCGAAGGGCTTAAGGCTTTTTTCCCTGCAGAGGTGCATGACATAGAGATAAAGGGCAATTCCCTCATAGTGTATGCTCCGTGCAGGCATATAAGGCACAGGGGCGATACGCTGAATTGCCTGCTCTTTACGGTGGAGTTTAGCTCGCCCATGGAGGATGTCATCAGAGTAAAGATATGTCATCACAAGGGAAGGATTGAAAAACCCCCGTTTTTCAATATCAACGAAAAGAGCGATGTCAAGGTCGAGATTGTAAACGGTGATGAATACGCATCGCTGGCCTCTGGACAGCTTAAGGTGCGCATAAAAAAGCAGGGAGACTGGCGGGTTGAGTTCTTGGGGCGAGATGATGAGCTGGTCACCGAGAGCAGCTTCAGGAATATGGGCTATATAGTCATGGATAGCGGTGAGACGTATGTGCATGAGCAGCTGCTGCTTAAAGTTGGGGAGTGCGTGTATGGGCTGGGTGAGCGGTTTACCCCCTTTGTAAAGAACGGACAGACGGTGGATATGTGGAACGAGGACGGGGGTACCAGCAGCGAGATAGCCTACAAGAACGTTCCATTTTACATGACCAATCAGGGATATGGGGTGTTTGTCAACCATCCCGAGAAGGTATCATTTGAGATAGCATCCGAGAAGGTAAGCCGTGTGCAGTTCAGCGTGCCGGGAGAATACCTTGAGTACTTTATAATCTACGGCCCCGAACCCAAGAAGGTACTTGAGAAGTACACCGACCTTACCGGCAAGCCGGCCCTTCCGCCGGCCTGGTCGTTTGGTCTGTGGCTCACTACCTCCTTTACCACCAGCTATGATGAAAAGACGGTTAACAGCTTTATCGACGGCATGGCTGAAAGGGATATCCCCCTCCATGTATTCCACTTTGACTGTTTCTGGATGAAGGAGTTTCACTGGTGCAATTTTGAATGGGATGAGAGGGTATTCCCCGACCCTGAGGGCATGCTGAGGAGGCTAAAAGAAAAAGGGCTTAAGATATGTGTGTGGATCAATCCATATATCGCACAGCGTTCCAGGCTATTTGAGGAAGGAATGAAGTACGGCTATCTCCTTAAGAGGCCCAATGGCGATGTGTGGCAATGGGACATGTGGCAGGCCGGCATGGCTCTCGTTGACTTTACCAATCCCGAGGCTCGCGAGTGGTTTAAGTCTAAGCTGAGGCGCCTGCTTGATATGGGCGTGGATGCCTTCAAGACCGATTTTGGTGAAAGGATACCCACTGATGTGGTGTATTACGATGGGTCAGATCCGGTAAAGATGCACAACTATTATACCTACCTCTATAACAAGACGGTGTTTGAGGTGCTGGAAGAAAGGTATGGCAAAGGTGGAGCGTGTCTGTTTGCCAGGTCGGCTACGGCAGGCAGCCAACAGTTCCCGGTCCACTGGGGAGGTGACTGCACCGCAAGCTATGAGTCAATGGCCGAGACTTTGAGGGGAGGCCTATCCCTTGGAATGTCGGGCTTTGGTTTTTGGAGCCACGACATAAGCGGCTTTGAACACACCGCCACACCGGACCTGTATAAGAGATGGGCTGCTTTCGGCCTTCTGTCTTCCCACAGCCGCTTGCACGGTAGCAGCTCCTATAGGGTGCCATGGCTGTTTGATGAAGAGGCGGTGGATGTGGTCAGGCACTTTACGAAGCTGAAATGCAGGCTGATGCCTTATCTATACGCTGCGGCCTGCGAGGCCTCTCAAAAGGGCATTCCCGTACTGAGGAGCATGCTGCTGGAGTTTCCGGATGACCCTACCTGCAGCTATCTTGACTTACAGTATATGCTGGGCGAGTCCCTGCTGGTGGCTCCCATATTCAACGACAAGGGTATAGCCAAGTATTATCTCCCCGAAGGGCGGTGGACCCATTTATTGGATGGGCGTGTAGTAGATGGAGGGCGTTGGGTCAAGGAAAAGTATGATTATATGAGCTTGCCCCTGTGGGTAAGGCCCAATTCCATAGTAGCGATGGGTGCTGTTGATACAAGGCCGGATTACGATTATGCCCAGGATGTAACCTTCCATATATTCCAGCTAGATGATGGTAGCGTTGTGGAAGCAGAGGTTCCCAACATTTGCGGTCAGGTTGAGATGCGCGTGCGTGCTGAAAGAAAGGGCGATATCATCACCGTTACGGTAGATAATGCTACCAAGCAGTGGAACGTAATGCTGCGCAACATGACGCCGGTGGAGGTCATAAAAGGCGAAAAGGTTTCTCAGGATTACGTTGGAACTTATATAAGGGCTGAGGCTGGATTGAATGAAATATTGGTTCGGGTATAATCAGGGTTTTATTGCAAAAATTCACAATTTAACATCTTTAAATCCAGTTTCCATATGTCAATCTAAATAAAAACGGGTTACCCTTTCCAAAATGTAGGGATAACCCGTTTTTCAGCTTTTTGTTTAACCCAGTATCTTATCTACCTCTTCTGCATCTACGTCCATTATATACTTGATGCCGGTTATCTTAGCTGCTTCGGGTGTCAAAGCTGCTATATCATCTCGTGTGATGTATTTAACGTCAAACTTACGTGCTCCAGCCATTAATTGTTGTAAACCGCCCATAACCCTATCCATATACGTGTATACAGCTATTGCCGCGGGTGACATTTTGTTAAAGGCTTCTTCACCGTATTGTTCTTTGAGTTTAATTGCTCCATAGAATATCTGATCTACTGATTGACCATATTTCTTAAGGTCATCGGGAAGTTTGCCTTCCTGTATCATACGGCCTATAGTTTTGCCGACCATTGCAGCGGTCATAGGCGAGCGCCCCATGCCTACTAGTCTTACATAAGGTGCACCAAGAGCCAACCCCTTGAATATATGGTCTTCAAGCGTAAAACCACCAGCTATGGCTACTGCTGGTATATAAGCGCCTTTATCTGCCAAACGTTTTAGGTAATTGTAAAGTAATGCTTCAATGTATACAGTGGGGATACCCCATTCATTCATCATACGCCATGGGCTCATTCCTGTACCGCCACCTGCACCATCTACTGTCAACAGGTCAATTCGTGCATCTGAAGCGTATTTTACCGCTCTGGCTAGATCAGCAGGTCTATAAGCCCCGGTTTTTAGGAAAATATATTTAGCTCCAGCCTCGCGTAATTGATTAACTCTAGCGTGGAAACTCTCTTCGTCGACCATTCCCAATCTGGAATGCCGTTCAAATTCGGTAAAAGCTCCATTCTTAAAAGCCTTCTGTACTTCTGGATCTGTAGGATCAGGCAGTACTATATAACCACGCTCTTTCAGCTGTAGCGCACGTTCCAGGGATGAGAGCTTAACTTCACCTCCGATATCTTTGGCACCCTGCCCCCATTTTATTTCTACAGCTTCAACGCCTAGTTTTTCAATGGCGTATTCTAAAACTCCCAAATTGGTGTCTTCTACATTTGCCTGTACTGCGATGGTACCGTATCCGTTATAGTATTTTCTAAACGCGTTAACGCGTGCTTCCATATCTGGAGAATGCTTCACTTTGCCATTTACTATTTCAGCGTTGGGGTCCATGGCACAAACATTTTCGCCCACTGTCACAATTACACCGCACAACGCGGCTCCACCAGCATAGCCTTCCCAGTTTTCTTTAGCTACATTGGTAGACCCTTGAGCAGGAAATACTATTGGCATCTTCAGTTTAATCTTATTATCTCCAGCTCCTATTTCAGTTTCTAACTTGACTGCGGGGAAAATAGCCTTATCTGGGTCGGCTTCAATACCTACTGCTCCTACAGCGGTGCCCATGATATTGAAGTGAGAAAAGTCAATGGGATAATCTTTTTCTGCAGCAGCTGTAATTTTACCAAAGGGTTGTGGATACAGTACTTCTCTACCTCTTATGGAGGATAACCCAATCTCGCACAGACCGGTACATCCTTCTAAGCATACAGAACACATGCCACTGAAGGGTGAAAAATCGTTGGGAGTACGTAATCTGGTTTTCGTAGCCAAGCTACGTCCCGGTTTACTGAACGACATTTTATGACCCGCCTCCTTATTTGAATTAAAATTTAAAATTTTTGTTGGGGGATGGGGTGTACCTACGACAACACTTATATTTTAATATAGGAGTTTAGTTTATGCAAGATTAAAATTAAAATATGTCATTTTGAATTTTGCAGTTGTTTTGTAGTTTGTGGTTTGTTAGTAATTTTCCGATTTTTATTGTTGAATTGAAATCTGTGAAAGAAATATTGCAGGAAAATGAAGGAATGGTATGCACTATCTTTCTTCTTCAGTAATTGTGTATTAAGCAAGAAACAATTAGCTAACGTTAAATGGAATTAGCGGCTGAGAATGACAAATTTGTAAATGTTAATAATTGATTATGATAATTATGATATTTGCAAATAGGTGGGATGAGTAGAGTAAATATATTGTAATTTTCAACGGAGTATTATACAATAAAATTTGATAAAATGGGTTTAACTTATTATAAAATTCAGCAAAAAGGACGAAAGTGGCATATGAACGGAAAAAAGAAAATTCTTCTGGTGGAAGATAGCCGCTTGACAGCCGCTATGGTGGGTGATTTTTTAGTAAAAAATGGCTTTGAAGTGGAGGTTGTGCCTACAGGAGAGGAAGTGGTACAGCGGATAGGGAAGGGCATGATTCCCGACTTGATATTGATGGACATAGAACTAGCCGGGAAAATGGACGGCATTGAGACGGCGGATATAATATCAAAGCAGCAGGATGTGCCCGTCGTATTTCTCACTGCTAACACTTCAAAGGAAGTCATAGAGAAGATTAAGAAGGTTAAGGCCTATGGCTTTGTGCTCAAGGATACAGATCGGGTTGCTCTGCTTTCTACCATAGATATGGCCATGAGGCTGCACGAGGCAAGCGTGTATGCAGCTGTGTTTGAGCGGCTTTTTGAAACGTCTGTAAATGAGCTATACATATTTGACCCAGACTCATTCAAGCTTGTGGTAGTCAATGAAGCGGCCAGAAATAACTTGGGATACAGCCATCTTGAACTTGAAAGGATGACTATTTTTGATATAAATCCTCAGTTTAATGCTGAATTGTTAAAAGAGATAATTGAAGAATTGAAGTCTGGAAAACAGGAGCGTGTGGTGTTTAATACTCTTCACAGAAGAAAAGATGGTTCACTGTATTATGTTGAGTCGCATATGCAGCTCTTTGAGTACAGAAGAGCTAAATACTGCATGGTCTTTTCCATTGATGTTACCGAAAAAAAGAAAGTCGAGGACGAACTTGAGGAAAGCCAGAAACAGTACATTGAACTAGCACAGGAGGCTCCCATAGGTATATTGAAATGCGATGTTGATGGAAATATCGTTTATATAAACAAAAAAGCCCTGGAGATACTCGGGTCTCCCGGGGTGGAGGAAACGCAGTGCATAAACCTTTTAACATTTCCGCTGCTTGTCGAGGCGGGATTGTCACAGAAGTTGAAAGAGTGCATGCAAAACAATGTGTCTCGAACTCTTGAGAAATTTTATAGGTCAAAATGGGGAAAAGGCGCCTGGCTCAGGATTCACATTAAACCCCTTTTGAATAGAGAGGGAGTGGTCAAAGGCGCTCAAATCATAATGGACGATATAACCGAAAAGAAGGAGATGGAAAGGCAGCTTTACCAGATGTCCATCACTGATCCCCTGACTAGCGCATATAATTTTAGATATTTTAATAAAAAGCTTGAAGAGGAGATTTTACGGGCTCAGCGATATGGTGAGAGATTTTCGCTCATAATGTTTGACATAGATCGCTTTAAAAATTTTAATGATTCCTTTGGGCATCAGACCGGAAATTTGGTATTGAAAGCTGCGGTCGACATGATAAAGGAACGAATACGTAGGACTGATACCTTGGCGCGGTGGGGTGGTGAGGAGTTTATAATCCTCCTTCCCAACACAAAGCTGGAGGATGCGGTGAAATTGGCTGAAGAATTGCGCCAGAGATTGATGCAGCTGAAAATAGGAGAGGCTGATAGCGTGACAGCCAGCTTTGGCGTGGTTGAGTATCAGGAGGGCGATACACTGGATTCCATTGTGAAAAGGGTCGATGATATGATGTACAAGGCAAAAAATGAAGGGAGAAACTGTGTGAGGTATTGATGCCCTTCAAAATGCCTGTAAGCTTGTTGTTGAACCTTAGTCTTTATAGAGTACACAGAGTCTTGAAGGGCAAGTAGTCTTATGTTGTGTTATAGGTAACCTGAACTGTTTATTCACCATAATAAACAAATAAGGCCATGGTGAGAGGGTGTTATTCTTCTTGTCATGGCTTTTTTATATTTATTTGACACTGTTTGAAGATATATTGCTACCATACACTATTGTCAAACCTATAATCTGTAATTATCCCACATATTACAATTCGTAATTTTACTCTTGCATGTTTTATAGGTATAATATTGTGAAAATGTAATGAGACGCTATTATTTGCAAGTTTATTTAAACGATTTTTCATAAGCGGCTTATTGGAGGGCATATTATGGGATTTTTGATACTGGAGGACGGTACGGTATTCGAAGGGGTTATATTTGGATCGCAGGAAAAAGTCGTTGGAGAAGTGGTGTTTAACACTGGAATGACGGGATATCAGGAGATTTTAACTGACCCTTCATATCATGGTCAAATCGTTGTGATGACATTTCCTATGATAGGCAACTATGGCATCAATCAGCTGGATGTTGAATCTGATTACCCCAAAGTAAAGGGGCTAATTGTGAGAGAAGCATGCATGACACCAAATAATTGGATGAGCCAGGAGACGCTGGAGGAGTATTTGAGAAAAAATAACATAACTGCCATTGAGGGAATAGATACGAGGGCTTTAACCAGAAAGATAAGGGAAAAGGGTACTATGATAGGGCTCATTATGCCCTATTTTCCTGATAAAGAGGAAATAGATCAGTTGAAAGAGTATACCATCCGCAATCCGGTGGATAATGTGACTACCAAACAGGTATACACTATTCCTGGAGAAGGTCCTCATATAGCGGTGGTGGATTTTGGGGTAAAAAGGAATATCATAGAATCTTTAAGGCGAAGGGGATGTCGTATAACTGTATTCCCGGCAAAGAGCGATGCACATGAGATTTTGAGCGTTAATCCCGATGGTGTTCTGCTTAGCAATGGACCAGGGGACCCTAAAGATAATGTGGAAGCCATTGAGACCATCAAAATCCTTGTGGAGCGGAAACCGGTATTGGGGATATGTCTGGGCCATCAGCTCCTGGCGCTGGCAGCAGGGGCAGATACTCATAAGTTGAAGTACGGGCACAGGGGCTGCAATCACCCCGTAGTGGATTTGATTCGCGATCGCACTTATATCACGTCGCAGAATCACGGATATGCAGTCAAAGAGACTAGTGTAGACCCTCAAAAAATAGAGATTACGCATAAAAATTTGAACGACGGAACCGTCGAGGGGCTAAAGTATAAAGACAGGCCTGTGTTTGGCGTGCAGTTCCATCCTGAAGCCTGTCCTGGTCCCGGTGATACCGAATTTATCTTTGATGAATTTTTAGCTTTAATTAAACAATAGGCTTGAAAGGAAGATGTGCATGCCTAAGAGAAAAGATGTAAATGCAGTACTGGTGATAGGCTCAGGTCCGATAATAATCGGTCAGGCGGCCGAATTTGACTATGCCGGAACCCAAGCATGCCGGGCATTGAAAGAGGAAGGCGTCCGTGTTATTCTGGTCAACAGTAATCCCGCTACAATAATGACCGATAAATACATGGCCGACAGGGTTTATATAGAGCCTTTGAAAGTTGATGTCATAAAGGAGGTTATCAAAAAAGAACGGCCAGACAGCATCCTGCCTACCCTCGGAGGGCAGACGGGATTGAATCTGGCTATGGAGCTGGCAGAAAGCGGGTTTTTGGATGAATATAATGTTAAATTGCTTGGGACCCCTGCTGAATCGATTAGAAAAGCAGAAGACAGGGAAGCCTTCAAAAAAACAATGGAGGAGATAGGTGAGCCGGTAATCGAAAGCGCGGTGGCAAACGATGTGCAAACCGCGCTGAAATTTGCGCGACAAATAGGGTATCCGGTTGTGGTACGACCGGCTTATACACTTGGGGGTACTGGTGGGGGTATCGCCAATAATGAAGAGGAGCTTGCAAGGATTGCTGCTGACGGGATAAGGCTCAGCCGCGTCAATCAGGTGTTGATAGAGAAATCTGTGGCAGGATGGAAGGAAATAGAATATGAGGTCATGCGCGATGGCAAGGGCAACTGTATAACGGTTTGCAATATGGAGAACATCGACCCGGTAGGGATCCACACTGGAGACAGCATAGTTGTGGCGCCTTCGCTTACCCTTCGAGATAAGGAATATCAGATGCTTAGGGCAGCGGCAATAAGGATAATAGATGCGCTTAAAATCGAGGGGGGCTGCAATGTTCAGTTTGCTTTGGATCCCCATAGCATGAAATACTACGTGATAGAGGTCAATCCAAGGGTAAGCCGTTCCAGCGCGCTGGCATCCAAGGCCACAGGTTATCCCATTGCTAAGGTGGCGACAAAGATTGCCCTGGGATATACTCTAGATGAGATAAAAAACAGCGTTACAGGGAAAACCTTTGCATGCTTTGAACCCGCCTTGGACTATGTGGTTGTAAAGATACCCAGGTGGCCGTTTGATAAGTTTGTAAATGCCGATACCACTTTGGGGACCAAGATGAAAGCCACCGGAGAGGTCATGGCAATAGGTTCTAATTTTGAAATGGCCTTGATGAAAGCAGTGTATTCCCTGGAGCTGGGGTTTGATTCTCTGGAATTGCCACGCATGTCAAAATTGAGCGATGAAGAAATAGTTGCTATGGTCGAGCAAAAGACGCATGAACGCCTGTTTGTGATTGCCGAAGCTTTGCGCAGGGGAATGGATGTGGGGGCTATTCACCGTAAGACGGGTATAGATCCCTTCTTTTTATATAAGCTGCGGAACATAGTCAAAATGGAAGAGGAGCTTAAAAAGCTGACTTTAGAGCAGCTAGATAAACAAACCCTGGAGCGCTGCAAGCACATGGGCTTTTCTGATCAGGCCATTGCAAGGTTTGTAAAGGCAAAGCCGGAAGATGTAAGGGAAAAGAGGGAACAATACGGAATAATGCCGGTGTTTAAGGTGGTGGATACCTGTGCGGCAGAGTTTGAAGCGGTAAGCCCCTATTATTATTCCTCATATGGCTGTGAGGATGAAGTAAATCCGGGTGAAAAGAGAAAAGTTGTGATCATAGGGTCGGGTCCTATCAGGATTGGCCAGGGCATTGAGTTTGACTACTGTTCTGTACATTGCATATGGGCTCTCGAGAAGCTGGGTTATGAGGCTGTGATAATAAACAACAATCCGGAGACAGTAAGCACAGATTTCGATGTTTCAGACCGCCTCTATTTTGAGCCCCTCATGCCCGAATACGTCATAAACGTGCTTGATAAGGAAAAACCCGATGGCGTAATGGTGCAGTTTGGTGGTCAGAGCGCTATCAAGCTTGCAAAGCCGATCTATGAGGCTGGTTACAGGATTTTGGGTACTCAGCCGGAATACATCAACAAGGCAGAGGACCGCAAGGAGTTTGATGCCCTGCTTGAAGAACTTGGTATTCTAAGGCCGGCAGGTGGGACGGCATTTACTGCTGAAGAGGCGTTAGAAGTGGCCGAACGGCTGGGATATCCGGTACTCGTGAGACCCTCCTATGTTCTGGGCGGACAATGGATGGAGATTGCCTATAACAGAGATGATATAATTGAGTATATGGGGATAATCAACCGTACAAAGCAGGAGCATCCTGTGCTCATTGATAAATATATAATCGGCCGAGAGATTGAAGTGGATGCCGTATGCGATGGAGAGGACATACTAATTCCGGGCATAATGGAACATGTAGAGAGGGCCGGGATACATTCGGGAGACAGCATATCGGTTTATCCACCCGTCAACCTGTCCAAGGGAGTTATACAGCAGATCGTTGAGTATACCAAAAAGCTTGCCGTTGCCTTACAAGTAAAGGGACTTATAAACATACAATTCATTGAACACAGGGGACGGCTGTATGTCATAGAGGTAAACCCGCGTTCGAGCCGTACTGTACCATATATCAGTAAGGTTACCGGTGTGCCCATCATCGAGCTGGCAACCAGGGTGATTTTGGGTGAGAAGCTAAAAGACATGGGATATGGAACAGGGCTTTACCCTGAAAAGGGTATTGTGGCTGTCAAGGTGCCTGTGTTCTCCTTCGATAAGCTCCCCATGGTGGAGGTTAGCCTGGGTCCGGAGATGAAATCAACCGGTGAAGTGCTGGGTGTGGCCAGAAGCTTGCCGGAAGCCCTGTACAAAGGCTTTGTGGCTGCCGGGTATAATTTTCCGGAAAATGGTAATGTGCTAATTACGGTTGCGGATATTTACAAGGATGAGGCGGCAGATCTTGCAAGGGAATTTGAAGACCTGGGCTTTAAGATATTTGCCACTGAAGGCACGGCAAAGGCTTTGAGGGCAAAGGGCGTAAAAGCCGAGGTTTTGAGCAAGCTAAATCAGCCCGATTTTAATATCGGCGATGCCATAAAGAAGGGAATGCTGAATTTGATAATCAATACTCCTACCCGTGGAAGGATACCGCAGAGGGATGGTTTCAGGATAAGGCGGATGGCAGTAGAAAACTCGGTGCCGTGTATAACTTCCCTCGATACAGCGTGGGCTTTTATAAATTCTTTTAAATTAAGAGCAAAGCAGAAGGGCTGCCCGGATGTCATATGCCTGCATGATATTTGACGTTCTTTTGTTAAGCGAATGTGTGATACGATGTATAGCTTTGTTATTTGGTAAATGGGGTTAAGCAACCACAGTCTTCATAATGTAGGGAATACTGATAGTAATAACAGTTGTTGATGATATGCGAATAATGCTGGTGACAGCAATGATTGCTAATTAATGTAAACCCTACTGAAGGCCTTTGATTTACCGTTTTTACTTCAGCAGGGTGATGCAGTGTTTTTAGTTATGTTGATTTGTGATTCAATAATTATAGTGCTTAGGAAGGAAGGTGGAACCATGTATAAAGAAATATCCCACTATCTCATTGAATGGATACGGAATAAGGTTGCTGAGGCCAATGCCAGAGGCTGTGTGCTGGGTATAAGTGGAGGTGTGGATTCGGCAGTAGTGGCTGCGCTGTGTGCAAAGGCTTGTCCGGGAAAGGTGCTGGGGATTCATATGCCCTGCTACAGCTCGCCTCAAGATACCGACGATGCTAGGCTTGTGGCCAAAAGCTTGAACATCGACTATATAGAGGTTGAACTCAACGATGTTTTTGACTGCATGATGGGCGTCTTGAAAGATGCGCGGCAAACAAATAAAATGAGGGAGTTGGAACAGAGAGTTGTGCCTACTGCCCATTCAGAGAGATTGGCATCAAGTAATATAAAGCCCAGGTTGAGGATGATAACTCTGTATTATTTTGCTAACCTCTACAATTACCTTGTTGTGGGGACTGGCAACAGAAGTGAACTGGAAGTGGGTTATTTTACTAAATATGGCGATGGCGGCGTGGATATTCTGCCGCTGGGAGGCCTTGTAAAGACTCAGGTTTGGGAGTTGGCCAAATACTTGGGCATTCCTGAGAATATTATAAATAAACCTCCTAGTGCAGGTTTATGGTCGGGGCAGACCGATGAGGGTGAAATGGGGTTTACCTACAGGCAATTGGATGAGGTCATTCTGACCGGTACGGGAGATGAGAGAGTTGTCAAAGAGGTGAAAAGGCGAAAGGCAGCCAGCCGCCATAAGCTGAAGGCTCCCTGTATTCCCGACATGGATATTTACTGCCACCGGTAAATAGAGGCTGACTTTATTTATCCTCCAGCTGATGGGATAATATGATGGCTTTTGCCAGCTCGCGTAGGGGTGTACCGGTATCCATGCTCCGCTTTTGCATCAGCCTGTAAGCCTGGCTTTCGGTGAGCCCGTATTTTTCCATGATAATGCCTTTGGCTTTTTCAATCAGCTTTCGGTCTTCCAGCTGGGCCTTAAGCTTTTTTATTTCTTCTTTAAGGCTCATTATTTTGCGATAGCTCAGCAGCGAAAGCTGGATGGTCTGCATAAGCCCCGATTTTGTGAGAGGGCGTTGGAGAAATATAACCCCACTGTTTGAATTGTTCCACAGGTCTCCTGTATTTGAACCGGTTATTACGATGACAGGAGCGATGTTTTCCTGTTCTGCAATTTCTGCCAGCTGTATTCCATTGATGCCAGGCAGGTCGGCATCTGTGATGATGAGGTCAGGCTGAAGGGTTTTTATACGCCGTAGTGCTGATGCACCGTCGGTTGATTCGTCTATAACGGTGAAGCCTTGCTGGGTTAAGAATACTTTGATTTTCTTCATCTCTTCTATTCTGCTTAGAGCAAGGCATATTCTAATTCCATTCATACCGCTCTTTCCCTCGCGAGATTTATTTCCCTGTTTATTATATAGTTGTCGCGTTTGTTTTGCAATGAGTAGACATGTATTTTGCAATATAAATTTGAACGGATAGGCATTAAAAATATTTATTTCGGTTTTAATAAATACTAATTACACAGAAAGCGCAAGATTGAGTTATAAATATTGCAGGTATACGGCATTAATTGTTATGCTTTAAAATAGGGGCAAATGCATTATGTAAGGATTTCTAAATACAAATTTAGCATGGAAAGAGGGGTATAGATGATCAGGTTTACCAAAATGCATGGTCTAGGGAACGATTATGTTTATATAGACTGTGTAAGGCAGGATTGTAAGGCTTTTATGGATAACCTGCCACAAATAGCCCGGCTCATAAGCGACAGGCACTTTGGAGTGGGAGCTGATGGACTGGTGCTCATACTGCCGTCGGAAGTGGCCGATTTTAAAATGAGGATGTTCAATTCTGATGGTTCTGAAGCTGAAATGTGCGGCAATGCCATAAGGTGTGTTGGCAAGTATGTGTATGACAGCGGACTGACGCGAAAAACTGCTGTAAGCATAGAAACCCTGGCTGGCGTTAAACTGCTTGATATGAAGGTGAAAGATGGAAAGGTACAGATGGTAAAGGTTGATATGGGGCAACCTATACTTGAACCGAAAAGGATACCAGTGCAAAGCGATAAGGAGGCTTTTATTAATGAGCCGATAGATGTGGAAGGACAGACTTTTAAGATAACATGCGTTTCCATGGGCAATCCCCACGCCGTGATTTACGTCAATAACCTTGCCGGCCTTCAGCTAGAAAAGGTGGGGCCAAAGATTGAAAATCATCCCTTGTTTCCTAACAGGGTAAACGTCGAATTCGTACAGGTCATCGATAGGCAAACCCTTAAAGTGAGGGTGTGGGAACGCGGTGCGGGTGAAACCATGGCATGTGGGACGGGTGCTTGTGCGGTGCTGGTGGCGTCTGTGCTCAATGGGTTAAGCCAGAGGAATGCTACCGTTAAGCTGCTGGGCGGAGATTTAATAATAGAATGGAACGAGGACGATGGCCATGTGTATATGACGGGACCTGCAGTAAAGGTATTTGACGGGGAAATAGATTTGGAGATGCTTTCAGCAACGGCTTATAAACAGCTATTATAAACTGGTGGGTGTTACTCAAATACTGTTTTTCGGAATAGCGTTGGATAGACCTTGACAGTCTTTTCGGCATCAAAGTAAAATTGACCAGGTAATGATCAATACAAGATGGGAGAGGTGTGCGATGGCGGTCAGGATCAATGAAAACTACCTTAAACTGCGTGGGAACTATCTCTTTGCAGAAATAGGGCGAAGGGTGGCTGCTTTCAAACAGCGAAATCCCCATGCCCGGGTTATAAGCCTGGGTATTGGGGATGTCACCAGGCCACTGCCTCGGGCCGTAATCGAGAGCCTTCACCAGGCGGTGGACGAGATGGGGCGCGTTGAGACTTTCAAGGGCTATGGGCCGGAACAGGGGTATGACTTTCTGATAAAGAAGATTATTGAGTATGACTATCGCTCCCGTGGTGTAGACCTGGAAGAGGACGAGGTGTTTATCAGCGATGGTGCAAAGTGCGATACCGGCAATATTCAAGAAATATTTGGAGTTGACAACATAGTAGCCGTTACTGATCCAGTCTATCCGGTGTATGTGGATACCAATGTGATGGCGGGGCGGGCCGGTAATCTGGATGAGTCAGGCAAATACGACAGGATAGTTTATTTGCCCTGCAATGCCGAAAATAACTTTATACCTGAATTGCCAAAGCAGCGCGTTGATATTATATACCTCTGCTACCCCAATAATCCCACGGGGATGACGCTTCCAAAGTCGGAGCTGAAAAAGTGGGTGGATTATGCGAGGGAGAATAAATCGGTAATACTGTATGACGCTGCGTATGAGGCATATATAAGGGAAGAGGATGTGCCCCACAGCATATATGAGATAGAAGGGGCCAAAGAGGTGGCTATAGAGTTCAGGAGTTTTTCAAAAACAGCCGGTTTTACCGGTACGAGATGTGCTTATACCGTGGTTCCCAAGAAGGTTATGGGGTATACACAAAAAGGAGAGGCTGTACCGCTTAATAAGCTATGGAACAGGAGGCAGACCACCAAGTTTAACGGTGTGTCCTACATAGTTCAGCGCGGTGCGGCGGCTATTTATACCGAAGAAGGACAGAAGCAGGTGAGAGAGCTCATAGATTATTATATGGCCAATGCAGCCATAATTCGTCAAGGGCTTTTGGAAATGGGATTTCAGGTGTTTGGCGGCATAAACGCCCCGTATATATGGCTCAAAATTCCTGAAGGAATGGATTCCTGGACCTTTTTTGATAAGCTGCTGAATGAGGCTCACGTTGTGGGAACGCCTGGAGTGGGGTTCGGTCCCAGCGGCGAAGGCTATTTCAGGTTGACCGCTTTTGGGAGCAGGGAGGATACCAAGGAGGCTATAGAGCGCATAAAGGCCATGAAGCTATGAAAATTTTTGTTGACATCTTTGATGTTTTGTATTATCATAAACAATAGATAAGTTGAATTGCGCGATGGAGCGCAGCGTTGGCATGTCTATAAAGGCGTACTCAACGGCGAGTACAAACGTCAGTTGAGTACGTCTTTTTGTTTTGCTAAAATTTAACTTTAAAGGGGAGTGTTTGTATGGGAAGATACAGCAAAGAGGACGTTTTAAGGTTGGTCAAAGAACTGGATGTAAAATTCATACGCCTGCAATTTACCGACATTTTTGGGACCTTGAAGAATGTGGCAATCACATCTGAACAGCTTGAAAAAGCGCTAGACAACAAGTGCATGTTTGACGGCTCATCCATTGAAGGGTTTGTGAGGATTGAAGAGTCGGATATGTATCTGGCGCCTGATCCAAACAGCTTTGCGGTATTTCCATGGCGTCCACAGCCCGGTAGAGTAGCAAGGCTCATATGCGACGTGCTCAATCCCGATGGTACACCCTTTGATGGAGATCCCAGGTATGTGCTTAAAAGGGCTCTAAAGAAGGCGGCTGAAATGGGGTATGATAGCTTCAATGTTGGGCCCGAGTGTGAGTTTTTCCTGTTTTTAACTGATAGCGAGGGTAAGCCTACCGTTAAGACTCATGATAACGCCGGCTATTTCGACCTTGGTCCTGTGGACCTGGGTGAGGATGCGCGAAGAAATATATGCCTTGCCCTTGAGGAAATGGGTTTTGAGATAGAGGCCTCACACCACGAGGTGGCGCCCGGGCAGCATGAGATTGATTTCAAGTATCAGGATGCCCTTACGACTGCGGATAATGTGATGACTTTTAAGATGGTTGTCAAGACCTTGGCTCAGAGAAATGGCCTCCACGCTACGTTTATGCCCAAACCCATATTCGGGATAAACGGGTCGGGTATGCACACCAACGTATCGCTGTATAAAGATGGCAAAAATGCCTTTTATGATGAGAATGACCCGCTTAAGCTGAGCCAGGAGGCTTACTGGTTTATAGGCGGTATCATCAAGCATATAAAGGCGATTACCGCTATAACTAATCCATTGGTAAACTCATATAAGCGTTTGGTACCGGATTATGAGGCGCCTGTGTATATTGCATGGTCTGCTAGAAACAGAAGCCCGCTCATCAGAATACCAGCGGCCAAGGGCGAAGCCACACGCCTTGAGCTCAGATCTCCCGATCCGTCATGCAATCCATACTTAGCATTTGCTGTCATCCTGGCTGCAGGACTTGATGGGATAAAGAACAAGATTCAGCCACCGCCACCTACCGATAAGAACATATTCAGGATGACGCGTGAAGAAAGGATAAGAGAAGGCATAGAATCGCTGCCAGCCAGCCTGGAAGAGGCCATCAATGAGATGGAGAAAAGTGAGCTGGTGAGGGAGACTCTTGGAGAACACATTTTCACCAAATACATTGAAGCAAAGCGCAAAGAATGGGAAGACTATAGGACGAAGATCACTCCATGGGAGATTGAGCATTATTTGACCAAGTATTAATTTAAGGTGGTCTTGTCATGGATGTAAATCTTGAGCTGTACAGGATTTTTTATCACGTTGTAAAAGCGGGTAGCATATCCAAGGCCTCCCAAGAACTGTTTATATCTCAGCCTGCCGTAAGCCAGGCCATCAAGAAGCTAGAGGCCAGGCTGGGGGGCCAGCTCTTTACCCGTGCCCCCAAGGGGATTGCCTTGACGCCCGAAGGCGAGGTGCTGTTCAAGTACATCGAACAGGGGTACAACATGATCATGCTAGCTGAAAGCAAGTTCATGGAGGCTATAAATCTGGATATCGGCAGCATACGCATTGGTGCAAGCGATATGACGCTAAAGTATTTCCTACTACCCTACCTGGAAGAGTTCCACAAGCTGTATCCCAAGGTGAAGATAATGGTCACCAACAGGCCTTCGCCAGAGACGGTAGAGTTTTTAAAGAAGGGGGCTATCGATTTCGGCGTGGTGAGCCTTCCGCTGCCCGACGATGATTCGCTGGAGATTTTCAAGGCGACGGAGATACAGGACTGCTTTGTGGCAAATGAGCGCTTTGGTCATCTTGCCGGGCGGGAAGTGTCCATCAAGGAGCTTGCGGAGTATCCTATCATCATGCTGGAGAGGAACACCAGCAGTAGGCGGTATATAGACGAATACCTTTCGCAGCACTCAGTGAATCTGGTGCCGGAGTTTGAGCTTGCCACCAGCGATTTGATAGTTGAGTTTGCCTGCAGGGGTCTGGGTATATCTTGCGTAGTAAGGAATTTTGCAGAGGAATATATAAAAAAAGGTACGCTGTTTGAGATTAACTTGAAGGAAAAGATCCCCCCAAGGCATTTTGGAATAATAAAGCTGCGCAATGTGCCGCTCACTGCTGCCGCCAAAAAGTTTATGGAACTTATACAGGATAAATGATCGAAAAAGGCTATACTACAAAAAGGCTGTACCATATGGTTGCTTAAAGGTACAGCCTGTATTTTTGTTTTGGAGTATAAATATTTTTGTGTAAGGGAGCTTTTGGCTCCTTTTTTCTGGCATTATCATTGTTTCGTTGTTTCCGGTGTCGTTACCTGTGGAACAGGTTTTTCAAGTATATATTTCTCCGAAATGGCTCTGGTAAAAGCCGCAAAAGGTATTCCTTTGCTGTTGGTCCCTATAACCATAAAATAAGGTATAACATATTCTTGCTGATATCCAATTGGATCCAACCTGTACATAAGTCTTACTTCTTTTATCTTACCAGAATCATTAGGCAACGCATCATATATTGTGGCTTTTCCTTGCTTTATATCCTCCAAGGCTTTGGAAAACTCCTTAATAGGATATTCACGAAATGGTTCTACATCCCGCCAAACCGATGCAGCACCGATTATTTTCCCATTTTCTCCAAAGTACACCGATATTTTCGGACCCACTCCGCCCCATGGAATGTCATCTGTTTTCCGTCCAAACCTCACCTCAATCATAAATGGGAGTTTTTTCTCAACGCCATTTTCTACAATGGTCACTGTATTCTCTTTATTGACATCTCTAAATTCTGCTTCCTCTTTCATTAAGCCAGAAGAAGTAAGAAATTCCAAGGCTAACTTTTTGTACTCTTCATCTGAAAGCACCGTTTTTAGCGGTGAAACGGCTGTTTCGAATTCTTTAGTAGTAAAATTGATAGATCCAGTTTCTTTATCAACAGAGAATATTGAACCATTTGTTGACATCACACGAAAATCAACTTCTGTTTCTTCAACACTACCAACTACCCCAAGCTTTGCAGCTTGTTCTCGAATCATCTCCTTTGTCAATGCAGGCTTAATAACCTTATAAACCATCATTTTCTCCGGAAACTGAGGCTCGGGAATGTCTAAGGTTAAACTCAAAAAATTTCCTCCAGAACCGGAATTAGGCATTGGACGCTGAACGATTAATGGTAAATTCTCTTGATTCCTGGCATTACTTAATATTGTAAAAATTCCAGCCCCAGCAATAACAATAAAAATAAGGATAGCGACTATTTTGTAACCTCTTTGCATATCATTCACCTCCTATTCCCAATTTAGTTTATAATCCCAATAGGCAAAATCCTCAAATGTACCTTTTAAAAAATTGCAGGTAAATGTTAACATCCATTCAGCATCTTTATATCCAGCATCCAAATCAGTAATGTCGGTATACCAATCATCTTTTTGAGTGCTGAAAACAAAATTATTGCCGAGACCATGACCACAAAAAGCTACCAAGTCAACGTTGTCACAATATGTTTCAGCAAGACCACCTAATCTTGATGCTTTCCAATCCTTCTCCCAAGCCGAACTATTCCCGTATGAAAAACGCCAAAACCAACTTGTATTTGGATCATTAACTATATCAATTAATCCATTTACAGCATCATCAGAAATTTGTAAATCACCATATGGTGCAGCAGGACTTCCAGTACCAGCATAATAATTAACATATTCAACTCCTATTTCTTTATAAGTGTTTCTAAAAAATAAAGCCCTGCTTAAGAAAAAGCAAGGCTTTTATCCATCAATTACTGTATATTATACTGGAATACTATATTACATTTTTGCAACGTGACTTTTAACTTCGGCTCCAGATTTATTTCTGAAGCTTCCCTACATTCTTATAATGCCAAAAATTTCATCAATAGTCAATAGGTCTATTATAGATTCACCCGAAGAGGTGTAAAGATATTTACCGCAGCAAATGTGCGTTGGAAAATATTAAAATGAAACTTCCAAAAGAAATATCTAAAATTTCCATGCCTTTACCAAGTGTCTTCTTCTACGAGCGTAAGCGTATTGCAAGATTATCGATGCTACAAGGAAATATTGATGCTGTACATTGTTATCTCAATACCATATTTAACATAAAAACGATAAAAGGGCAGAATCTTTGTTTTTAAAATGAGATATGGGGGTATAAATCTTTTAGAACGATTTAGAATTTTAAACGGTGTGCGGCTTGGCCGCTTTCATTCCATTTTTTCGTATTTTAGTATGAAATGGGTTTTAAATAAACGATTTGTAGAGATAGGTAACGTGCAAGAAAGCCATTTTGCTGCAATTCGATATTGGCACTGTAAACAATCGATTTTTAAAACGGGTAGGAGGAGCTGTATGGAAAAGATTAAGAAGATATTGAAATTTGCCATGAGAATGGAGAAAAACGCCAGGGATTTTTATGAATTTTATGCTGATAAGGATGTTTCAGCGGAGACAAAGCGCATCTTTGAGGAATTGATTGAAATTGAAAAGCAGCACTTTGACGCTTTAAAAAAGGAATATGATAAGGCGGGCTTTAAAGAGGCTCCTTTAGATATCTCATGGGTGGTGGATGAGAATTTTAAAGCCAGAGACCCTCATATATTGGCAGATAATTCAGATATGCTCAAAGAGGCGGATGCAGGGGTGTCGGATGTGTCGGTGATGCGCATGGCTTATTTGATAGAAACCGACTTCTGGTACTTCTATGACAAGGCAGCTAAGGCGGTGGACGAGCCTGAGGTCAAAAAGCTGCTCACCGACTTGGCTGAATGGGAAAAGCAGCACAGCGATATGTTTTACAAAAAATACCTTGAGCTGCTGGATAAAAATTTGAGAGATATAAAGATTATCTTGGAGTGATTGGCATTTTACGTCAGAGTAAAGCTGCTATAATATCGCTTGTTCTGGCTTTTTAACGAGTTCATGAGACTGTCAAATGGGTTCGTGTTAATTAAATGCAACACAGTTTATATTTCTTCTAGAACGAGATTTTACCTTAGTCAATGAGTTTGCCGGATTGTTGCAGGGTGAAATAGAGATAGAAAGTCCCCACCTTAAACAGGGTGGGGATTGTTTTTATTGTGATAGTTTGATGATTGCTAGTTTAAGTTAGCAGTTTATCAGTTGGAGTTTGAAGAAGCGTCAAATTAAGCGATTTTTCTTTGCTTGATTGTGTAATTTGTACCTACAAGATGATGTTCCTGTCAATGTGTGGATTATTTTACGCTTATGAAAGAAACATAACAATGGCTTGACTTTGCTATGGATGATCTTGATTCAGCAGAGATTATGCTTGAAGCAGGCAAGTACAATGCAGCATAATTATTATTGCAAGTTTCAGTTGGCGTTGAAAACTCAATACGCATACAGATTGCCATAAGGGCGATGGTTGTACGGATATATCTTCACAAATTGGCTGTCCATTATTGAGCGGTAGTCAAATCCGAAATAGTCAGAGAACTTCTTTACATATAAACCTATAATCTCCATGTCGCCATCCTCGGCCTGCGTCTGTTTTACCTCTTTTCCCAGTTTGTAGCTGTCGATGGGTATGCGCGAGTATATGACGCCGCCATGCATTCCGGTGCCACAGTAGTTTCCAACTATCTTTTGTGTGTCATCCACATTTAAGCCCAGCAGGATTATTATACCCCCTGCCATGTATTCTCCAAGAAAAGCTCCTGCTTTTCCACCGATTACGATGACAGGTTTCTTGTCCAAATATTCTTTCATGTGTATGCCTACCCGATACCCCACATCGCCCTTTATATAGACCTCGCCACCCCTCATTGCATATCCTAGAATGTCGCCCGCATTTCCGTGTATGACCACCTTGCCGTCGTTCATGGTATTGGCTACGCCGTCCTGGGCATTTCCGTGTACGACAATTGTTGCGCCGTCCATATAAGCCGCCATATCGTTGCCCGGGGTCCCTTCTATTATGATTTTGGAGTTTCCATGTATCCCGTCGCCTATATATCGCTGGCCTTGTACGTTCTTGACGAGTATTTCAGCAGCATTGCCTTTTATAAGCTGTTTAATCATGGCATTCAGGTCTTTATAGTGCATGCCGCTGGCATCTATCACTTTCATACGAATCATCCTTCCTCAATTGATTGTTGATGTTAGTGTAAAAGCCGATTTTGCTGCTAAACGAATTTGCTTGAATGCGCACTGAAAAAGAAAGTCGAGAAGTTGTTGTGTTATGCAGGCATCCGGCAAATTGAATTTTCTATGGAAAATCATCGGTTAATGACCGCTAGAATAATCGATTGAAAATAGCATAAACAATCATCCTTCCAGTATTAATTGGCTCCTGAGCGCTTTGGGTAAGTATATAAAGCCGAAGTCATCTCTCCCAAGCTGGTGTTCAAATGAGGATATATCTATCTTTCTCCTGATTAAATCGGTATATATACCTGCTCTGTCGATGTCATTTATTAAAAGATAGCCGACCAGGTTATTTCCTCTGATATAAAACTTCTTATAGGTGTTCTTTTCCTGGTTGTATATGGTTTTTACGGTTATGCCTTCACCGGGGGCTGACACGCCGGCACTCACAATTGAAAGGTCCAGTAGGGGCATTGAATTCATTATAAACCCCTTATCAAATATTTTTTGTGCTCCGGCCATGTTCTGTCCCGCTGTTTCTCCCTGTTTATAAGCGTTGGGGATTATTGGGATTTCGGTATTTCTTTCCTCTATGAAGTTATATCCCTCGGCCACATCGCCTGCGGCATAAACGTCAGGTATATTTGTCCTCATCATGGTGTCCACTATGATTCCTCTGTTTATCTTGAGCTTTGTGCCTTTGACAAGGTCGGTGTTGCATCTTACACCCGCTGCCAGAACAATAAAATCGCAGGGGACTTCCCTTCCGTCTTTGAGAAGCACGCCGATGGCGGCCTGATGGCCGAGGATTTTTTCTACACTGGTTTTGAGCAACACTTTGGCTTCGTACTTTTCGAGCATTTTCAGTGCCATTGAAGAGGCTGTTTCGTCAAATACCCGTGGCATGATCCTGTCCATGATGTCTATCACCGTAACATTTACGCCTCTCTGTACTAATGCCTCTACGGCTTTTAAACCGCTGAAGCTGGCACCTATGACCACGGCTTTTGAGTCCCTGGTTGCTACCTTCTCAATGGCTTTCGCATCATCCAGCTTTATGAAGTTAAAAACGTTCTGCTTTTCAACGCCTTCGATGGGAGGGGTTAGGGGTTTGCTGCCGGTGGCTATTAGAAGTTTTGTATAGCTTATTTTCCGTCCGTCTTCAAGAACTACTTCCTTTTTATCAAAGTCTATGTGCTGCGCTTTTACGCCCAATATAGGTTCTACGTTGTTGGCTTTATAAAAATCCTTACCGCGATAGTACATGTTGTCCTGAGTAACCTTTCCTGCCAGGTAGTAGGATATCAGAGGCCTGGAATAGGTATGGTAGGGTTCATCGGATATGATGACTATGGGATTTACTTTGTCGATCTTTCTTATCCCTTCGACCGCACCCACGGCAGCAACCGAATTACCTATGATAACATAGTTCATTTCTTAAGTCCCCCTTTGCAAAATCAATTATTATGCCTGTATTGCTCAGCTACTTTTCGAGAGTGTTCTCAGGTAATGCACGATTTTTAATGTTTTATTTATCTTTATAGTGGTAAAAACTTTTTGTTGAATTTCCCAAATTACAAGCAGCAATCAAAATATTTTTTAGACTTACAACCGCGTTTTGCCGCATTGGCTGTATTGCAACATCGCTGTTTTTAGACAGAGAATCCAAGTTGGCCAAGAAACATTGAGTCTGCCAGACTTTTTACAAATCATGGGATTTAACGGTATTCTTGATATACAGGGCCTCGTTGGGGCAGTTTTTAACGCATGCCGGCTCTAAACCGCTTTCCAGGCAAAAGTCGCATTTTGAGGCCACTTTTTTGTTTGTGTAATCGCGCCTGATAACGCCGTACGGGCATGCCAGTATGCAGGTCCAGCACCCTATGCATCTTTCGGTATCGTTTATGACCAGCCCTGTTTTTGGGTCTTTTTGCATAGCACCGGTTATGCAGGCTTTAACGCATTCAGGTTCATCGCAGTGCCTGCACTGAAGACCGAAGGATAGGGGTACATCTTCTTCAACTACTATACGGGGAAGTGGCCTTTTGGGAAGCTTTTTAAATGTCTTAATAAGGTCATGTCTGTATTTGGAATGGGCGGCGATGCAGTGAATCTCGCACAGCCTGCATCCTATACACACATCTTCCTTGGCGTATATCCTCTTTGGAGCTGTGATATTGGATTTATCCATTCTATAACACTCCTCGCTTTACCAGGATATTTAATAAAATGTGTCTTGTGCGGTGATAATTAATTTTGGTTATGTTTTATTTATTGCGATGAATGGTAATGGTTAACTAGATTTTATATTGAAAGCCTCTATGACTCATTCTCCGGCTGCCTTTATGCCCAGTATGTCAAGCTCTCTAGAGGTTAGCCCTATTCCCCGCAGCATGAGCCTGTTGCCACGCAGGCTTTCGATGGCGTTGATCCCCATGCCGCCCAGCATCTCCTTCATCTCGTGAGCCCAGGCTTTGATGAGGTTGACAAGCCTTCTGGCACCAATTTCAGGATTGAGCCTTTTTACCAGGTTGGGATCCTGAGTGGCTATACCCCAGTTACACTTGCCGGTGTAGCATTTCTGGCACATGTGGCATCCCATGGCAATTAAAGCCGCCTGTCCAATATAGACAGCGTCGGCACCCAGGGCTATCGCCTTTATAACATCTGCGCTGTTTCTTATGCCTCCCGCGCAAACCAGCGATACCTGGTTCCTTATGCCTTCCTGTCTTAACCTGGTGTCTACGGCGGCTAATGCAAACTCGATGGGTATTCCAACGTTATCCCGTATCCTCAAGGGAGCAGCGCCTGTGCCGCCTCTAAACCCGTCGATGGCTATTATATCGGCTCCGGCCCTTGCTATGCCCGAGCATATGGCTGCCACGTTGTGGACTGCTGCGATTTTAACCGCTACCGGTTTCTGATAATCAGTGGCTTCTTTTAGGGAGAATATGAGCTGGCGCAAGTCTTCGATTGAATATATATCGTGGTGGGGAGCAGGGGATATGGCATCGGAACCTAAAGGGATCATCCTGGTTTGGGATATCTGGGCGGTCACCTTTTCACCCGGAAGATGTCCCCCTATACCAGGCTTTGCGCCCTGACCGATTTTTATCTCAATGGCTGCTCCGGCGTTTAGATACTCTGGGTCAACGCCAAACCTGCCCGATGCTACCTGCACTATAGTGTTTTTGCCGTATTTGCGCAAATCCTTGTGAAGTCCGCCTTCGCCTGTGTTGTACATGATGCCCAGCTCAGATGCCGCCATTGCCAGGGCTTGACAGGCGTTAAAGCTTATCGAGCCGAACGACATGGCTGAGAACATGATGGGGACTTCAAGTTCCAGCTGAGGCGGCAGTTTCCCTTTGAGCTTTCCGTTTTCAACCTTAAGCATTTCGGGCTTTCGCCCCAGAAAGGTTTTAAGCTCCATGGGCTCGCGCAGCGGGTCTATTGATGGATTGGTTACCTGGCTGGCGTTTATGAGCATCCTATCCCAGTATATGGGGTAGGGTTTATCGTTGCCCATGCCGGTGAGCAGTATGCCCCCGGTTTCAGCCTGCTTGTATATTTCCCTTATAGCAGTTGCCGTCCAATTGGCGTTCTCTTTAAACTCAAGGGGATTTTTTCTTATAGTAATTGCCTTGGTGGGGCACAGGGTTACGCATCTGTGGCAGTTGACGCACTTGGAATCGTCTGCTAAAACCCTGTCTTCTTCCTCGTCATATATGTGTGCGAGGTTTGCGCACTGCCTTACGCATACCTGACATCTTATGCAGCGCGCGTCGTTTCTCTCTATTATGAATTCCGGTGTAAGAAGGCTTATGGCCATATATCTTCAACTCCTTCCAGTAGAGCAATTACTGGCTCCCCGCCCATAGGGGCCCATACCTCGTCAGGTTGTGGGCATACTGTTCTGACTGCTGATTCCTCGCTGGCGACAAACACAAAATCGCCTTTGGTTGCCGCCACCATCGGGCGAAGCTTTATCCTGTCGTTTAAAGCCAGTATACCGTTTTTGCAGGCCAGTATTATGGAAAATGGGCCGTTGATCAGGGCACTGCCGTATACCGCCCGTATCGCTTTCACGAGTTCCTGCCTCTCGTCATCCATCCTCTTTATTTCATCCCATAGCGATGCGGCCAGCGCGGTTACAACAATATCAAGGGGGAGTCGGTGTCTGCGTATCAAAAGGTCGAATATATAGGTGATGACCTCGGTGTCTGTCTGAAGTGTGCACTTGTAACCAAACATCTCGACCCACCGCCTGTTTGCATCGTAGGATGAGATCTCACCGTTGTGGACCACTGACCAGTCAAGCAGGGTAAAGGGATGGGCACCACCCCACCATCCGGGAGTGTTGGTGGGGAATCTCCCGTGTGCCGTCCAAATGTAAGCCTTGTATGTGTCCAGCATGTAAAATTCGCCTATGTCTTCGGGATACCCCACCCCCTTGAAAACTCCCATGTTTTTTCCGCTTGATACCACAAAAGCGCCGTCAATGCTTGAGTTGATCCTCATGACACACCTTACCACGAATTCCTCTTCGGTAAGGCCCCCTTCCATGAGCTTATCTTCTTTAGGCAAGACAAAGTATCTCCAGATTATGGGAGCATCCTTTATGGAGGGGATTTTCCTGGTGGGGATTTCTCCTGACAATTTTATGTCAAAATGCTTATTTAAAAATGCCTCGGTATCTTCTTTTGCGCCGCTGTGGTGATAGAACACGTGAAACGCATATAGGTCCTTGTATTCGGGGTATATTCCGTATGCAGCAAAGCCTCCCCCCAGTCCGTTTGAGCGTTCGTGCATCAGAGCGATGGACTTTACTATGTCATCCCCTGAAAACAGGAGGCCTTTTTTGTTTATAATGCCTGATATGGCGCATCCTGATGGAATCCTTATATCACCTTCACGAAATAGCATTTTAAATCACCCTGCTTCCTTAAGGATTTTCTACTTCTTGTATAAAACGAGGTATAACTTTTATTGATAAACGTTATAACAAAATGAAATATACAATACTACATCTTGCAAAAATTACACAAATCATTTAACTGTATATACAATTTAGGGCAATTTTGTTTAATTGATAAAACTAGAATTTATCGTATGTAACATTATATTTAAGTTTTTGGCACAAGTAAAATCGATAATGCTTATATACGATATAAAATAAAATTATGCAAGAAATAAAATTAAAAATTGCATTAAACCGCTAGTAGGGTAATATTAGATGTAGAAATATTTTTGAAATCGGGGATATAATATTAGCTGATTCTAAAGTTAGTAACTTTAAAGTTAGTTCTAGAGGTTTATATGCTAGTGGTACTTATACTGGTGGCTCGGGTCCGTGGGGTGGCAACACGATCCAGGCAATTCTCGAGTATATTCATACGTATCAAACTACTACCGGTGGCATTCAAATAACGGCTGGTCTTGGCGGCATAGGTGCTGGCTTCGTCCTCCAAACTACACATAAACGATGGAGCATTGTATGTATCATTAGTTGCCAGAAGTACTATTAAAACGTTATGGTATAATAAATTTATTTTTTGATCTTTCTTGGGGAATAAGAGAATAAATTTATAGAAAATCGTTGAAACTTGTTGGATTATATATCCATAAATGTTATAAGGTTGTAATGATGTTGTAAATAATTTGTAATATGTATTTTTTATAATAACTACAGATAAAAATTGAGAGGAGCATTCAGTATTACAAATTAGGAAAAACAGAAAAAGTATTTACAAAAACAGAGGACGCTGCTAAGAAAATTGCAGAAGACTTCTTAAAGAATAATATTGAACTTCCTGCTGACGCAGAACTAGCAAAAGTTCATGTAATGCGTTCAATTCCGTTGTTTGATGAAAAAAATCAGCCATTAGATAATCCCACTCCAGAGATTTTAGTATTTTTAAAAAGATAAGGTTACTGCTTACAGTAACCTTACCCTAATAAGAACGTAAGAAGGAGATTGGCTTTGAAAAAACCTTAATTATATTAGCATGTTTGTTTTTACTCGGCTGTGCAAATTCACGTTTGCAGCCATATAAGAATGGCGGGAATGAGAAAGCAATTCAACCAAATGAGATTCATGATACTGTCTCGAAGGAAACAAAGGAAAACAGTTCTGGAACTGATTCTACAACCACTTCTAAAACCAATGATATGAATACTCCGGGTAATTTGTCAGAAATGTTAATGACAGTTGAAAACGGGGGGGTCTAAAATTGGGTTATATGACTTCGGTACACAGCAATTTATTCCTGTAATGGATTCAGGTAAGTACTGGCTTTGCAGATATCTTCCCGAAAAGGAATCAATTGTATATGTGCAAGAGCGACAAGTGTTTATTTATGATATGAAAACAAAAAAGACAAGAGAACTGGTATCTATAGGTGAAAAAGAAGAGTGGGGAATGGATTTTTATGTGTCTTAGCAGGGTACGGAGCTTATTTTTACTACTGCAATATATCCGGATGAAGGCAGTTTTCTGTATGTTGTTAATCTGGAAAATGGAGCTTATCACAAGTTTGATAATATAGCTCGTGCCGTATGGTGGGGGGAGAAGATAATAGCTTGTGAAGTAATAGTGGATAATATAAATAAAGCAAGCATGGATAGCCATCTCGTTGTCATAGAGCCACATACTTATAAATCTTCAATTTTTAGCTAGACCGTTAGCCAAATAGATGGTATTATTCCTCTAAAGGACAGTATCATTATTGAAGGGGTTAAGAAGCAAGAAAAAGCAAAAAAACCGGAAGATCAATTGAAGGGGCTGTATGTTCTTAATAAAGAAGGAGAGATTGAAAAGATAATTTTTGAAGGTACACGGGAAGAGTACCCTAATATTGATAGGCTGGATTATTCCAAAGATTTTTCCAGAGCAGTATATACAGTAGGTGATACAGCACAGGGGAGAAAATATAAGGTTTTTTGGTAAGTTCAAAGGATACCCAACCTGAACTGATTTTCGAAGGTGAGTATGTTAATTATCCGAATATTTCAGAAGATGGTAAATATGTAGTTTTCAAAAAAGATTCGTCGCCCAAATCACAAATTATAATTTATGACATTGAAAAAAAAGAACAATATGAAGTTACGCCAAACTTGCCAGATGGCGGGGAATTCATTTTTTACGATTGGTAAGTAGGTAAGCATCGAATGGAGCACACCTTAAATATCTATTCTCAACCGCCGACCAGGATCAATTTATCAAATTTTATGAAGAACTTAAAAACCGTTTGGAAAATTGCTTCCAGAACCATTTGGAAATGGTTTATTTGTATCTACAAAATGATATTCCTGTCAATGTGTGGATTATTTTACGCTTACATATAAATTGGGATAATATAGAATTTGACTCCTCTGAAAGAGAAAAACAGATTATATCTTGCTCCCAAGCACTGGACAAAGTGATATCCTACCTAAAAGCTGCAAAGAATATTGATTATAATAAGGAAATGACTATTACAAATGTTGCACTTGTATATAGCAACAGCTTTGGTGTTTATGTACAAATCAAAGAAAACGGGGAGGTAGTGAACGAATTCAGGATAACCGGCCCAAGCTATTTAGATGAGGATGAGTATATAGCACTCACAACGGAAGGTATTAATGTGAACATCCCTGCTTTCATAGGCACAAAGCTTGAAAGCGAGCTAAGAAAAAATAATTATTCATTAAGTTATGGTAACTGAGGGTATTAAGCAAAAGTGTATTGTTAAGCGTATTCAAAGGGGAGTGATGACGATGTTTGGAGATCGAGAGTATTTTTAAGAAAGTTATTATTGGATAGGAGTGGTTACTAGCATGAAAGTATCAAAGAAAGACATCATTATTTTTATTTTACTAGCGATTATTATAGCTACGGCTGTTATAGCGGGTCATTATAAAATTCAAAGGGATAGAATGGAAACTTTTGTCAACCAAAGCTGCTATATGAAATTTGTTGATTATTTTTGGAAGCAAAATGAAAATCTATATGATCAATTTAAACCTATTTTTGAAGAAAAACATATAACGGTCAAAGAATTGGTTCCAATAAATCAATCGGCAAAAGAAATTGTGACTTTTGTTGATGAATTAACAGATTACTATAATGCGTTTTATGGAAACAGTAACAACATATTAGGAGAACCGAGTCAATATATACAGCTTATGCACTCAGTAATTTATGTGGAAACATTTAAACTATTAAATGGAGGCAAATATGAAATAGAAATACCCGATTACCTAATTGAATATTTCAATCGTGTCCAGCTAGAAGAAAAATTGAGTCTAATACAAAAAGTTATTCAAGAATTTAGGAACCAACATGCAACATATTTGGAAAATCCATTGATGAATCCTGCGGGGAAAAGTTTTTTAAAAGATGCTTACTGGCAAAAACTATTCGATGAATTAGATAATCGGGTGTTACACGTATATAGATACATAAATCCATAGACAGTATGTGACTGCTCGACTTCAAAAAAATACTTTGACAAATATCTAGCGGCATTCTGCCTCTAATTTATTAGGGGCAGAATGCCACATTCAACAAAAGGTGGTGTTGTGTATGAAAAAGAAGTTGGTAATTATAGCAATTACGGCAGGGATTTCCGCAGGAATATATATTGCCGTCTATTTTATTTGTAAATCATATTTCATGTGGTGAAGTCCTATGCACAGTTATACAGCGGACTGGACTACAAGACATTATTATATTTGGTAATCACACAGTTAAAGTAGCGTCATCAGGTTATGACAGTGTCTATAATGCTGTTGTTGCATATAATTCATCTAGTGTACCTGTGCACGCGGCAGTGAGCAGAATAAGAATCTTTGGTCTGGAAAGCAAAATTGTTCAGTGTATTTATCCATGCTATCCCCGATTTCCAGATCATTGCCAATAAACAAGGAGCGTTTTTTTATGAAAAAACCTGTATTGTAATAATATCTATTCTGACCATTGTTATAATTGTGTGTAGCATACTTAGGATGAACAGCTTCTCGCTTGCGCTTAGGAGAGCTGGACTTAATCCCTATGATGTCATACCCTTGGAATCAGACTTTGATGCCAATGGGGACGAGATCAAAATAATAAAGAGCAGCTCTGACAAACAGGAAATAGTGCTGGTGTATATGGTGAAAAACAAGATGGGGTTTTGGTCTGTCGGCTACCAGTCTCCAAATCCACATCCCGAGGGAGAACTGGATGAGATACAACCCGTCTACATCGGTTGGATGGGACCCGCTGGTACAAAATGGTATAATATTGGTGGAGACACTCCCTTTGAAATGGAATATCATCTATTGTACTATGGTAATAACGCCATTAAGCTCATCGAGTTTCTATCAGGCCAGATTCCGAATAATGTGGCTGTCAATATCCAGCAGGCCGGTAATGAATATAGTATTCACCTTATACATTTTGATGTCCCAGATGTTTTCAATAACATTAACATGCCTTCACTTCTGCTCGAGGCTAAATGTATCAAAGAATAAATAAGGGAGGAAGGGAGAATATGAAAAGAACTCATATATATATATATATATAGCAATTATTTGGACTGTACCGTTGTTTTTCTTTATAATTTTTTGTTTACACGTTTATTTATACACTACAAATGCAGGTATTTACAAATTTGAAAAGTTATTTGACATGAAGCTGCCTAAAGGTACGGCCTGGGAAGAATTATATGATAGTCATGGTGGGTTCCACGGTGACGGAGCGCTACTATATCGATATACTTTTACCGCTGAGGGCGAAGCCAAATTTCTTTCATATATCACAGAACAAGATAAATGGAATCCTCTTCCGCTTTCCGATGCATTAAATTTACTCATGTATGGGGAAACGGTTGAGGAAAGTGACGGCCGATTTGCTGAGGAGGTTGGGCTTCCTAAAGTCATCAATGGGTATTGGAAGGTAGTGAACAAACAGGGTCATAGAGATATTGACATGAAATACTTGGAAACCACTCATTCATTTAACTTTGCTTTGGCAATATATGATGTTGACAATAAAGTGTTATATATGTTTGAAATTGATACATAACCAAAAACACTCTCGAAAAGTAGCTAAATAACATAGGTACAACCATTGATTTTGCAGAGCAACCTTGCAGATAAGGTGCTGCCCGGGTTAAAGCCGAACCAACCAAACCACAGCAGGAATGTGCCCAGGGCGGCTAGCGTAATGCTGTGGCCCGGGATGGCGTTGACTTTTTCTTTGTGGTTTGGACAGCTCATGAGTGGGCCCCAGTTTTGTGCGTATTTAATCCAGGTTGATTTATGGCTCAGGGAATATGGTATTAACATAATTGCCTGATTTACTTATAAGATGTGCTCGTGATATAAGTACAGCTTATACATTAAATAAAATTAGTGAATTTTACTAGTGTCTTTAGGAGTAATATAATTAGAAAGTAAGAAATGCATATGATAATCTGTTTTTTGGAGGTAATGCGATGGTTAAGGCTATTGTGGGTGCCAATTGGGGCGATGAGGGAAAAGGCAAGATTACCGATATGCTGGCGGCAGAGTCGGATATAGTGGTCAGGTTCCAGGGAGGGAGCAATGCGGGGCATACGATAATAAACACTTACGGGAAATTTGCTCTGCATATGCTGCCCTCGGGAGTGTTTTATCAGCATGTAACTAATGTGCTGGGACCGGGCGTGGCTCTTAATATAGAGATGCTTGTAAGAGAATTAAAAGCTTTGGAAGAGAAAGGGGTGCCACGGCCCAACATTCTCATATCTGATCGCGCTGAGGTTGTAATGCCGTGGCATATACTGCTGGATAGATATGAAGAAGAGAGGCTGGGCAGCAGGCAGTTTGGCTCTACAAAATCTGGTATTGCACCATTTTATTCAGATAAGTACTACAAGATAGGGATACAGGTGTGTGACCTCTATTATCCTGATATATTGAAGGGAAAGATAGACTCCATATTGGAAGTTAAGAATATAATGTTAAAAACCCTTTACGATGCTCCACCTATAGATGGTGACAAGGTATATAACGATTTTTTGAGACTGGGCCAAGAGATAGAGGATATGGTGGGAGATACCACCGTTTTTTTACACAAGGCAATTAAAGAGGGCAAGAGGATTTTGTTGGAAGGGCAGTTGGGAGCGCTGAAAGATCCGGATCATGGGATTTATCCTTATACCACATCTTCGTCGCCATTGGCCGGTTTTGCCGCTGTGGGTGCAGGCATCCCGCCTTATGAAATAAACGAAATTATAGCTGTAGTAAAGGCATATTCCACATGTGTAGGAGCGGGCCCATTCGTAACAGAGATTTTCGGGGAACAGGCGTCGGAGCTTAGAGAAAGGGGTGGCGATGCAGGGGAATACGGGGCCACAACCGGCCGACCACGAAGGATGGGATGGTTTGATGCGGTGGCGACAAGATATGGCTGCAGCATACAGGGAGCAACCTCTATAGCATTAACGCTTCTGGACGTGCTGGGATATCTCGATGAGATACCCGTATGCGTTGCTTACGACATCGAAGGGGATGTGACGCAAGACTTCCCTGTTACACCTCTGCTTCCTAAAGCTAAGCCTGTATACAGGATGTTTCCCGGTTGGAGATGTGATATAAGGGAGGTCAGGAAGTACAGCGACCTTCCTGATAATGCTAAAAGATACGTGGAATTTATAGAGGAGTTCATAGGTATCCCCATTAAGATGATATCAAACGGCCCCAGGAGGGAGAATATAATATTGAGGTAGAGGTTAAACTGCCGGAGTGAGACAAAAAAAGAGGCAACTTTGAGGTTGCCTCTTTATTCTTCCAACTTTTTTATGAGCAGTTCGTTTAAAAGCTGCGGGTTGGCTTTACCTTTGGTGGCCTTCATAGCCTGTCCTACTAGGAAACCAATTGCCTTTTTCTTACCTTTTTTGTAGTCAGCTACTGAATTGGGATTCTCCTCGATTACCTTTTCTACAACCTGAAGGAGAATGGATTCGTCGTTTAAAACCTCAAGGCCCTGCTCTTTGACTATTACCTCGGGGTCTTTCCCGCTGTCAAACATGTCTTCGAATACTTTTTTGGCTGTGGGGCCGTTTATTACTCCTTTGTCCAGTAATGCCACCAGCTTTGCCAAATATGCCGGCGGGAATGGAATCTGGGATACTTCAAGGTTTCTTTCGTTAAGTATTCGCAACATATCACCCATTACCCAGTTGCTGATGGCTTTAATGTTGTTGCTGACTTTGGCTGCTTCTTCAAAGAAGTCAGAAAGCTCCTTTGAAGATGTAAGCACCCCTGCGTCGTATTCGGGCAATCCGTACTCCATCATATATCGCTGTTTTCTGGCGTCGGGGAGCTCTGGCAATTCTTTCTTTAACCTTTCTACCAGCTCTTCTTTGATGATCAACGGAGGTAGGTCCGGTTCAGGGAAGTACCTGTAATCCTGTGCATCTTCCTTGCTTCTCATGGGATAGCTTTCTCCCCGGGCGTCATCCCAGCGCCTGGTTTCCCTTTCTATTGTCCCGCCGGACTTTACCACTTCTATCTGACGGGCAATTTCAGCTTCAATTGCTCTATAGACTGCGCGGAAGGAATTTAAGTTTTTCATCTCCGTCCTTTCGCCTAATTCTTTGGAGCCTTTGGGACGAATAGATATATTTACATCGGCACGCAAGGAGCCTTCTTCCATCTTACAATCAGAAACTCCTATGAACTGCAATATTGCCTTGAGCTTTTCAAGGTAGGCCTTTGCCTCTGCTGCAGAGGATATATCGGGTTCGCTCACTATTTCAATGAGCGGTACACCTGTACGGTTGTAATCCACATAGGAATAGTAACCGTATTCGCTGTGCACAAGCTTTCCTGCATCTTCTTCCAGGTGAATCCTGTTTATGCGAATTTTCTTTTTTCCGTTTTCGGTTTCGATTTCGATATACCCGTTTTTGCATAGCGGCAGGTCATATTGTGATATTTGATACCCCTTTGGCAGGTCAGGGTAAAAATAGTTCTTTCGATCTTGTTTGGTGAAATAAGATATGGTGCAGTTTGTAGCCAATCCTGCTTTTATAGTGTATTCTACTGCCTTGCGGTTTAGTACCGGGAGGGTTCCAGGCATGCCAAGGCAGACAGGACAGCAGTGGGTATTGGGTTGACCACCAAATTCTGTGGTACAGGAGCAGAATATTTTCGATTTGGTAGATAACTCGGCGTGTACTTCCAGGCCAATTACCGCTTCGTATTCCATTTGCCTTCACCTCTATCGTAGTTTTTCTCATATTGAATCTATCTTGCAGGTCTAATTAAGTAGCTTTTAAGTTGTGTCCTAATCTCAACGAATTAAGTGGTATACTCCAGTGAATGTATGCATAGGTATATCCTCGCACAACTTTCATTCATCTAAATGTTGATAAGCCAAGTATACATTTATTCGTCTATTTTGGGCTTTGCTTTATGAAAATCGGTGTTCTGTTCAAATGTATATGCAGCCCTTATGATGGTGGGCTCGTCAAACCTCTTTCCTATGATTTGAAGCCCTATGGGCAGAGACTGCTGATCAAATCCACACGGGATGGATATAGCAGGAAGCCCTGCTATGTTGACCGGTGCAGTGAATACATCTTCCATATACATCTGAACAGGGTTGTTGATTTTTTCGCCTATCTTGTATGCTGTTGTAGGCGATACCGGCCCTATGATGATGTCGTATTTTTCAAAGGCTTTATTAAACTCACGGGTTATGATAGTGCGAGCTTTAAGCGCTTTCTTATAATATGCATCATAATATCCCGAGCTCAATGCGTATGTGCCCAGCAGTATCCTGCGTTTCACTTCGGTGCCAAACCCTTCACTCCTTGAGCGCATGCAGAAGTCAAGCATGTCCTTGGGGTTGGCAGCCCTGTATCCAAATTTTACGCCATCGTATCTTGCAAGGTTTGAGCTGGCTTCTGCAAGGGCTATTATGTAATATGTTGGTACCACATAGTCCATGATGGGGATTGATATCTCTTCGCACTCTGCTCCCAGGTTTGAGAATACCTTTACGGCATTGAGTACGGCATCTCTTACCTCCCTTTGCACGCTGTCAGCTATAAATTCGCGAGGCACCCCGATTTTCATCCCCTTAACGTCATTTACCAATGCTTTCGTGTAGTCGGGCCGTTCTCTCCTTGAGGAGGTCAAGTCCATGGGGTCATGTCCTGCTATGGCGTTTAATACCAGTGCACAATCGGTTACCGTTTTGGTCAGTGGACCAATCTGGTCAAAGGAGGAGGCGTAGGCTACAAGCCCGAATCGGGAAACCAAACCATAAGTGGGTTTAAGTCCCACACACCCGCAAAACGAGGCTGGCTGTCTTATTGACCCCCCAGTGTCCGAACCAAGGGTATATATGGCTTCTCCTGCTGCTACTGCAGCTGCTGAACCACCGCTTGAACCCCCAGGCACCCTTTCTGTGTTCCATGGATTTTTGGTTTTTTTAAAGTAAGAACTCTCTGTAGAGCTACCCATGGCAAATTCGTCCATGTTGAGTTTGCCAAGCAATATGGCACCGTTGCTGTAAAGCCTTTTTACTACGGTGGCATCGTAGGGCGGAACGAAGTTGCTGAGCATTCTGGAAGCACAGGTGGTGAGTATGCCTTTGGTACATATGTTGTCTTTTATGCCCATGGGTATGCCTGCCAATGGGGAATTTAAAGAGCCTTCATCTATCATTTTTTGAACGCTTTCGGCCTGTTCCATGGCCTGCTTTTCAGTGACAGTTATATAACATTCAAATTTTGAATCTAATTTTTCTATTCTATTTAACATGTATCTTGCTAGTTCAGGTACGCTGACCTCTCTTTTCCTTATCAATTCATGGAGTTGGCTTATGGTGTATTCATGGAGTTTCACGAAATTCCCTCCGTTCTTTACCATTTTGTGGTTATTGAGTTATATTTTGAAAAAGCTGATACGGTTTATAGGCATTTTCTTTGCAGTAAAGGGTACTTCCTTTCATAAACGTGGTTTTCGTTAAAACACGGTTTAAGAATTACTCAACGACCTTTGGGACGGTAAAGTATTCTGAGTCTTCCTCTTCTTCAGGATGTAATAGCTGTGCCCGCTCGTAGGACTGGCCTACTACGTCGTCACGTAACGCATTTTCAAATACATCCTCTTCCATGCTTAAAAATTCCATGGCGTCAATATTAGATGTATCCAGCTCTTTTAGCTTGTCAAAATAAGAGATGACCTTGCTTATGTCCGAAACCATGTTAGCTTCTTCGTTTTCATCAAGCTGCAGCCTAGCGAGCATTGCAATGTATTCAATTATTTCTTTTGTTATTGCCATACCTCTTTACCTCCAAAGCTGATATTAGCGTTATTATCTCTACATATATAGAGGATAAACTTTTTGTCTTTATGTTTCAAGCATTATTTTAATTTTTTTATAAATGGCTTGATATTTTTCCAGAGGTGTTTTGTTTAAATAAAGTTTTATTTTAAAAAAGGAATTTCGGGTGTTGACGTCGTATATAAATAAAGAACGACGTTTGTAAGGCAATCATGTAAAAAGTGTTTTCCCAAATTTTATAAAAAGTTCATTTAAAAAAGGTTGTGATTGGAGTGAAACCGGTTATAATCAGGACGGAAGGCGTAACGCGGTATTTCCCTTCAGGCAGGGAAGTGGTGTATGCCTTGAAGGACGTCAGCATTTCCATTGAAGCGGGCACTTTGACCATTTTAAGAGGCCGTTCAGGTTCTGGTAAGACCACCCTTATAAATCTGCTGGGGGCATTAGATAAACCCAATAGCGGCAAGATATACTTTAACGGCAACGAGATCACAGGTCTTCCGGAATCTAAGAGGGATCTAATACGGCAAAAGGAAATGGGGTTTGTATTTCAATCCATAGCGCTTATTTCTATGATGTCGGCTTATGAAAACGTGGAGTTTGCTTTAAGGGTGGCTGGGTATGACCCTAAGGAGAGAAAGAAGAGGGCTGAGGAGTGCCTTGCTTTTGTAGGGCTTCAAAAGAGGATGCACCACAGGCCTCACGAGCTGTCTGGAGGAGAGCAGCAGCGCGTGGCCATAGCTAGGGCTATTGCCCATCGTCCACGTGTGGTGTTTGCTGATGAGCCCACCGCTGAACTGGACACCCACACCGGATTGCAGGTGGTTAAGGTTTTTAAAGACCTGGTCGAAAAGGAGGGGTTGACGGTGGTCATGACCACCCATGACCCCAGTATGGTTGATATAGCTGACCGGGTGTTTACATTAGAGGATGGGGAGATTGTGGATGAGCGATGAAGGATTAAAATACATGGTGGTGTGCGATAATTTAGTTAAGATATACAAAGTGGCTGACATCGAAGTGGTGGCGCTACAAGGTTTGGACCTGATGGTGGAGAAGGGCGAATTTATGGCCATCATCGGAAATAGCGGCAGCGGCAAATCTACGCTTCTTAACATACTGGGTGGATTGGATCGTCCATCTGCGGGTAAGGTATTTGTTGACGGAAAGGATCTATTGAGGCTCAGTGATAAACAACTGGTCAAGTACAAGAGGGAGACTGTTGGTTTTGTATGGCAAAACAATGCTCGGAATTTGATACCTTATTTGACTGCACTGGAAAACGTAGAACTTCCCATGCTGTTAACCGGTAGGGCCAGGAGGGAGCGGGCGCTTGAACTTCTTGATATGGTAGGGTTGTCACACAGGAAAAACTACAAATTGGAACAGCTGTCTGGAGGTGAACAGCAACGCGTGGCCATTGCCATTGCCCTGGCCAATAACCCCAAGTTGCTTCTAGCCGATGAGCCTACAGGAGCAGTAGATACCAGGACGGCATCTCAAATACTGGATGTATTCAGGAAAATAAATGATGTCCTGGGCGTTACCGTAATAATAGTTACTCATGATAGACAAATTGCTAGGAAGGTAAACAGGGTGGTAGCTATACGTGATGGCAGGACCAGTAGTGAATTCATCCGGAGGAAGTCCTACGCTGAAGAGCTGGCTGAATTGAGCAACGATATAGGGACTGTGGGTGCAGATACCCATGAAGAGCTGGCTGTACTTGATAGGGCAGGGCGGCTTCAGCTTCCTCACGAATATCTGCAGGCCTTGGGGTTGACAGGCGAAAACAGAGTAAAGGTTGAGCTGGAAGGAGACAGGATTGTGATCATGAACCCGGATCGCTCAAAGGGTATAAAGCGCTCTTTTGGGAATTGACAGAGATTGGGGAATTGGTTAAAACTAAAATAAAGCGTCCTAGCTTGGACTTTTTACCAATGAAGCTAGGACGTTTTTCATTTCAAACTTTATAAGCCTCTACATATTTTCTGAGCTCCAGGGAAAGTTCACTTAAGGTTTTTGAGTAGGAAGCTATCTGTTCTATTACGTTTCTCTGTTCAGTGGTGCTGGCTGCTACTTGCTGGCTGGCGGCAGCAGCCTGCTGTGAAACCGCTGAGATGTTCTGTATGGCTTCGATCACCTTGTTTTTATCCTCTTCTATGGCTGCCATGGATTGGCTTATGTTGTTTATGCGGCTTATTACATTTTCGATGCCCTTTGAGATGGCGTGGAATGCTTGGTATGTATTGTCCACCGCTTTTACTTGGTTTTCCATGACGGCCCTTACCGAGTCTATTATACCTGACGCTTTATCGGCTTCTTCTATGATTTTTGTCATTATCTCCTCGACCTGTTCGGTGGCCTTTTTGGTGGCGTCGGCCAGCTTTCTGACCTCATCAGCGACGACTGCAAACCCTCTGCCGGCTTCGCCTGCCCTTGCCGCTTCTATAGCTGCGTTAAGGGCAAGTAAATTGGTTTGTTCTGCAATGCTGTTGATGGTGCTGACGAATTCTCCTATGCTCTTTGATTTTTCAGCTGATGAATTGATAAATTCCAATACTTTGGCAGCAGCCGTTTGGCTTTGCTCGTTTGACTGGCGAAGCGTTTTGACTGCTTCCAGTCCCTGCTCATTCAACTCTCGCATTTTATTAGAGTCTTCTACTACTTTGTTAGTGTTTTCATATACCAACTGGATTTGTTCAGATAGCCGGGTTATTAGGCTTACACCTCTTTCGGCCTCTGCAGCCTGTTCGGACGCTCCGTGGGCTATCTCATTCATAGAGGCGGCGATATCGTCTATAGCCTGGTTAACCTTAATGGTGTTGGTATTTAAGAGTTCAGCAGCGTCCACCAAACGCCTGGTGATGTTTTTTAATGAGGACATTATGGATTTTAGGTCGCTTATCATGTTGTTGAAGCTGGTTGATACGGCTTGGAGGTCTTCAAATTCTGAGAGGTTTACAGTGTAGGACAGGTCCCGATTTTTTATCCGGTCCATTATGTAGCTGATGGATTCTACTTTTGAATGTATTGATTTCATCAATATGTAAGCTGTAAGTTCCAGTATCGCCAGCTTTAATAAAAATAGAAAAATGATGGAGAGAAAGCTGATATTTGGTACAACAAGTTTTTCCATTACTGTGGCTATAAGTGCAAGGATGGCTGCGAATGCAAAAGGTTGTTTTATTGCAAATTTCATGGCTTTTTGTTTTAACCGCTCTAGAACTCCCATATATACACCCCTTCTTTTATTGGAATTTTCGATTTGTGTTTTATTATACCACAATATATAAATTGGCAAAATAAAACTTTTTTCCCTTTTTGACTTGTCGATTAATGGAGAAACGGCTTTGTCCGCAAGAAATTCATTGACACGGCTTGTATAATTGTATACAATTATTGTAACCGTTGCATGTGGTTCTAAATACGTCAAAGGGGGATTGTCAATGGGGAAAAATATAGTGCAGAAGATTATAGAGAGCCATTTGGTATCCGGCAAGATGATACCGGGAGAGGAGATTGCCATTTCCATTGATCAGACCTTGACTCAGGATTCGACAGGGACCATGGCTTATCTCCAGTTTGAGGCTATGGGTGTACCGCGCGTGAAAACCAAAAAATCGGTGGCTTATATAGATCACAATACTCTTCAAACGGGTTTTGAGAATGCCGATGACCACAAGTATATCCAAACGGTTGCAGCTAAATATGGTATATACTTTTCCAGGCCGGGCAACGGCATTTGTCATCAGGTACATTTGGAAAGGTTTGGGAGGCCCGGTTGGACGCTTCTAGGCTCTGACAGCCATACGCCTACCGCAGGTGGAATCGGCATGCTGGCCATTGGTGCCGGCGGGTTGGATGTGGCAGTTGCCATGGCAGGAGGGCCTTACTATTTTACTATGCCAAAGGTGTGCAGGGTGGTGCTCAAAGGGAAGCTTCAGCCATGGGTGAGCGCAAAAGACATCATCCTCGAGCTCTTAAGGAGGCTTACCGTCAAAGGCGGGGTTGGCAAGGTCATGGAATACGCCGGCGAGGGGGTTGCTACGTTGACGGTGCCCGAGAGGGCTACCATCGCCAACATGGGCGCAGAGCTGGGTGCTACCACATCTATCTTTCCCAGCGATGAGGTAACCAGGGCTTTTATGAGGGCTCAAGGGCGTGAGCATGAGTGGATCCCTCTTGAGGCAGACCCAGATGCCCAATACGATGAGGAAATTGAAATTGACTTGACTAAGCTGGAGCCTTTGGTGGCGCAGCCACATAGCCCTGATAATGTGGATACGGTAAGGAATGTAGGTCCTATCAAGGTGGATCAGGTTGCCATTGGAAGCTGTACCAATTCTTCTTATCTTGACCTGATGCGGGTAGCAAAGATATTGAAGGGCAAGACTGTGCATCCAGACGTAAGCCTGGTAATATCTCCTGGTTCCAAGCAGGTTTATACTATGCTGGCGCGCAATGGTGCGCTGGCGGACCTGATAGCGGCAGGGGCGCGTATTCTCGAATGTGCTTGCGGACCGTGTATTGGCATGGGCCAGGCGCCGGCCACTAATGCGGTATCGGTACGAACCTTCAACCGCAACTTCTATGGACGCAGCGGCACTCCCAGTGCAAAGGTGTATTTGGCCAGCCCTGAGGTGGCGGCGGCTACTGCTTTGACGGGTGTGCTGACTGATCCGCGTACACTAGGCGAATATCCCCAGGTTGAAATGCCCGAAACCTTTGAAATTAACGATAACTGTATCATCCCTCCTGCTCCGGAAGGGACAGATGTAGAAGTGGTCCGTGGGCCCAACATTAAACCCTTCCCTGTTAACAAAGAACTTTCAGACAGAGTAGAAGGGATAGTGCTCCTTAAAATGGAGGACAATATTACTACCGACCACATTATGCCGTCTAATGCAAAGCTGCTTCCCTACCGCTCTAACATCCCTTATCTTGCCGATTATTGCCTTACTCTGGTGGATAAGGATTTTCCTGAACGCGCGAGGAAGGCAGGAGGCGGTTTCCTGGTGGCCGGGCATAATTATGGTCAAGGGTCCAGCAGAGAGCATGCGGCTTTGGTGCCATTGTATCTGGGCATAAAAGGCGTGATAGCAAAATCCTTTGCCAGGATTCACATGGCAAACCTTATAAATTCAGGCATACTGCCATTGACGTTTATGGATGAAAAGGACTATGATGAAATTGACCAGGATGACAAGCTGGTCATTGAAAACGCCGTGGAGCAGATAAGACAGGGCAATGTGCTCATCGTAAAAAACCTTACAAAGAATAGAGATATAAAAGTAGGATTGAATCTATCTCCTAGGTTAAGAGAAGTCATACTGGCGGGAGGTTTGCTCAATTACACCCGAAAGAATTCGGGACAATAAGCGAGAGAGTGAGGTATTATGGAGGATTTTGAAGAGAGCAGAGTGGCAAAATCGAAAAAATTTGCCAAAATGCAATCCCTTGAGAGGTATTCTCTGCATTCGTATGTGTTTAACTATATTCGTGATGCCATATTGAATGGCCGCTATAAGCCAGGCGATGCGCTGGTTGAGACAAAACTGGCTGAGGAACTGGGAGTGAGCCGGACTCCCATACGCGAAGCCATAAGACAGTTAGAGCTGGAAGGTTTAGTGATTTCTATTCCCAATAAGGGAGTGGTAGTAAGTGGCGTTTCGCAGCAGGATGTGGATGATATATATACCATACGCTCCATGCTGGAGGGTTTGGCGGCACGGTGGGCGGCACAACGCATAGATGAGCAGGCGCTTAAAGAATTGGAAGAGATTGTAGAGCTTATGGAGTATTATACTAGGAAAAACGATTTTGACCAGCTCACGCAGCTGGATACGCGCTTTCACGGCGTAATATATGATGCCTGTGCTAGTAAAGTGTTGAAACATCTACTGGATAATCTGCTGAGATATGTGGAGCGAGCACGGCGAGGTTCTTTAATGGTACCCACACGGGCCCATCAGTCGCTCAATGAGCACAGGAGCATTTTTGAGGCGATTATGGAAAGGAATGCAGCAGAAGCTGAAAGGCTTATGGCTGAACATATTTCCCGTGCCATTTTAAACCTACACTCTCTTACTGAGCAGCATGAAGAAAAGGGTTGACGAAAAAGCATTCTCGGCTTTTAGATATTTAAGCTGATAAGCCGGGAATGCTTTATTTTTGCAGTTTTGTATTGAACTTGTTTGTATTATTTGTTACACTGATATTGATAGTAGCAATTTTGAAATAATGGTATTGACGTGGCTTAAACGGTGTTTAACCTTTCAGGAGGTGAGTTTGATATGGAAAGAGACAGGCGTAGGGTTTCTGAGGCGGTTATACGGAGATTGCCCAAATACTACAGATACCTTACAGAACTTAAGAAAAAAGGTGTGCAACGGGTATCGTCCAGTGAGCTGGGTCAGAAGATGGGGCTTACAGCATCCCAAATCAGGCAGGATTTTAATTGTTTTGGGGGGTTCGGGCAACAAGGGTATGGCTATAATGTGTCGGAGCTGTGTGAAGAGTTCAAAAAAATACTGGGATTAGATAGACAGTACAACATGGTAGTGGTAGGGGCCGGGAATTTGGGTCAGGCTCTAGCAAATTACAGTGGCTTTGAGAAAGAGGGTTTTTTTATTAAAGCCATGTTTGATGTAAATCCCCGCCTGATAGGCATGTCTATTCGTGGTATTGAAATATATGATGTGGATAACTTGAGAAACTTCGTAGCAAATCAGCATATAGATATAGGGGTTATTTGCACTCCCAAGGAAAAGGCACAGGAAGTGGCTGAACTTTTGGTAAGTTGTGGCATAAAATACATCTGGAATTTTGCCCCTGTTGACGTCGTTTTGCCAGATGATGTTATAGTTGAGAACGTTCATTTAAGCGACAGCCTTTATATACTGTGTTATAGGATCAATGCGGTGGAGTCATGAATGAAGTGATAAAATGTTGATGGCGTAATTGGAGTTGGTGGTATGAAGGCTAGGCAAGATGTTAAAGGGTTGCCGGTGATATGCATAAGGGAAGGGATTGAGTGCGGGAAAGTTAGAGAATTGCTAGTAAATTGCCATGAAGGAAAAGTACGGTATATAATAATTGAAGATGAAGAGTGGTATTTAGGGGCTAAGCTGTTACCTTTAGACAGAGTGGTGGGAATAGGGCGTCACGCTATTGTCACGGAGAGCAGAGAAAATATTTTGCCTTTTTCGCTGGTTAAAGAAGCGCAGGATTTAATAAGACAAGGGATAGGGTTTATCAATTGCAGGGTTTATACACAAGAGGGCGAATACATTGGTGTTGTAAAAGAATATTACTTTAATGAGGAAGACGGCAATATTGTAAAATGCAAGTTAAGCGGGGAGGATGGAGGTAGTTTTGAATTGGATGCCTCCCAAGTTATCACTTATGGTACAGAGTTGCTGGTTGTGAGCGATAATGTCAGTAGAGTGATTGTTCACGAAGGTAGGGATTACCAAGCTGCTGCCCCTGCTGAAGATGCTAAGAAAGATGTCGAGCACCATATGGAAGGTTCATCTTTGTTTGAACAAAAGCAGAGGCGATTTCTCCTTGGCAAGAGGGTGACTAAGAAGATAGTGAGTGAGGCGGGAGAATTGCTGGCTGCTGAAGGGGATATAGTGACCGGTGAGCTTATCGACAAGGTAAAAGCTGGAGGGAAACTTGTCGAGCTTACCATGAACATTGAGGCTGTATAACAGTGAGGCTTGACGTTTTGAAGCAAAACTATTACGAAAGTTTTAAAAAGTTTTACGGTTTTGCTTCAGAGTGTTAAGCTTTTATTATTTTATGGCATAATATATTTACTTCTTGAAGCAGTTATTTTACTATAGTAATTGTACGTTTGGCTGTTGTAAGTTCAAGATTTTAAATGAGCGGATAGTATAATGAGTGGAGGTTAAGGTTTAAATGCAATCCACAACTCAGTCTGAGAGAGAAGCGGTTGGGAGAAAAGCTGCACAAAAGAAGAAAAAAAGCGTTATATACAAAGCGAGGGTTATGATTGTTTTTACTCTCGCTTTTTTGGCCATTTTAGGGGCAGGGGCTTATGCTTATAACATTCTAAATAGTAATCACTTTTATCCAGGGGTCACGGTTGATGGTTTACCTATGCAAGGGCTAACATTTGAAGAGGGTTTGGAAGCTATCCGTAAGCTTAGGCAACCAGAGCTGGATGCCATAAAGCTGACGCTGAGGCATGGCAAATACGAATGGGAGTACAATTACCAGAATATTGGTGCAAGCTTCAACATAGAAGACGTTGTGGAGGAAGCCTATCGGGTGGGGCGAGTGGGTAACATATTTGAGAGGCTAATGGAAATATATGAAGTAGGCAAAAAAGGGCGGCAGTTTACTACTGTTTTGACGTATGACGTTTCACTTCTTAAGAATGAGCTCGAGGCAATTGCTAGGCAGATAAATATCCAACCTGTGGATGCGCAAATCGAGTTTCATCCCGATAGCAAACAGAAGTTTACTTTTACCAAAGAAGTCATAGGGAAGGGCATGTTGATTGAACAGGCCATGGCCGATATAAAGGCCAAAGTGGATGCCAAGGATTTTACACCCTATGAGATACCAGTACAAACTCTTTATCCTAGATATACTCTGGATGAGGTTAAAACCTGGACCAGCAGGATTGCCGTTTATTCCACTAAATTAAGCGGGACTCCTGAGCGGATTCACAATATAACCCTTTCTTCTAAGAGTTTTGATGGGCTTCGATTGGACCCGGGAGAGGTATTTTCATTTAATGAAGCAACGGGGCCGCGAGACAAAGCGCACGGGTATCTAGATGCTCCTGTCATAAAAGAGGGCAGAAAACTAGTAGATGAGCCGGGAGGTGGCAATTGCCAGACCTCTACCACATTATACGGTGCCGCAGTGCGTGCTGACTTGGAGATATTGGAGCGGTGGCATCACTCATGGCCTTCTGCTTATACAGAGGTGGGACAGGACGCAACAGTGAACTACCCTACACTTGACCTCAAAATTAGGAACAACAAGGATACACCGGTGTTTTTTAACAGGTATATCAGTAATGGAAGGCTGTATGTTGAAGTGTATGGTAAAGCGCCTACCGCCTATGATAAGATAGAGCTGATTTCGGTGATATTGGAACAAACCGATAAACCGCCAGAAAAGGTGGTGCAGGATAATACATTAAAGCCTGGCGAGGAGGTTATCGAATATGAGTCCAGGCCTGGCATAAAAGTGCAGACATATAGGGTGTATTATAAAGATGGGAAAGAGGTTAAACGGGTCAAAGAGGCGTATAGCAATTATCCTAGGATTGTGGGCAAGAAGAGGGTAGGCCCTCCAAAACCTCCTGAAGAGGTTGCCCCGGAGGCAGGGAGTCCAGGGGAGACGCTAAAACCGGATGAACAGCCTGCGGACAGCGGTGTGAATAATGGAGGCGCACCGTCGGCTCAAAACGGGACTGAAATTCCGTCGGATGAAATGGTGAACTGAAAACCGCTTGGGCGACCAGGAGAAACTTAATATTTGCATTTGAGGCTTCTGTTCTTCCGGAGTTAACCGGAAGTTTTTTGTTTTAAACAATGTTCTTCAATTTTTGGGGATAAATCGTTATAATAAAAAAGGTGGCTTGCTCAGCAAAATTTTTCAGGCAAGTGCAATAGATGGAGAACAGTGCTAGAGGAGGAACCCGTTATATGTGGTATCCATTGCTTTTTGAACCTATCTTGAAGGAAAAAATATGGGGAGGTAATACCCTTCAGAAAAAATATAGCAGAAAACTCCCATCCGTGAAAATAGGGGAGAGTTGGGACGTGGCATGTCATCCGAATGGTACCAGCGTGGTGGCCAATGGCCCTTTAAAAGGGCAGACATTGAGACAGCTGATCGATTCTTATGGAAGTCAACTATTGGGGCAAGAGGTACAAAAGAGGTTTGGGGGTAAATTCCCTTTGCTTATAAAGCTTCTCGATGCAACAGAGTTCTTATCCGTTCAGGTACATCCTGATGATAAATATGCGGCTTTGCACGAAGGTGGACAGCCGGGTAAAACTGAGATGTGGTATATAATTCATGCACAGCCCGGTGCTCAGTTGATTTACGGTCTTGTGCCTGGGACCAGTCGAGAGGAATTTGAGCAGGCTGTAATGGAGGGAAAGCTGGAGAAATATCTAAGGAGCATTGAAGTTAAGGCAGGGGATGTGTTGTACATACCGGCTGGAGTAGTGCACGCTATAGGGCCGGGGATTTTGATATGCGAGATTCAGCAGAATTCCGATACTACTTACAGGGTGTATGACTGGAACCGGCTGGGGGATGACGGTAAGCCCAGAGAACTCCATGTAGACAAAGCGCTGGACGTGATAGATTTTAGTGGAAGGCTTACAAGGGATAAGCTGACTGGCTTGTCGGTTGAAGAAGAAGGCGGCAGGCGCACATACTACATCGCCTGCGATTACTTTGCTGTTGAAAAAATTGAATGCAGAGGCTCTATTTATGAAAAAGGAGATGGGACAAAATTCTTCACTTTGACGGCAGTGGAGGGACAGGGAGAGATAGTGTACAGCCAGGGCAATCAGCCTTTTAAGGGTGGGGATTCAATACTCATACCTGCCTGTCTGGGGGATTATGTGATTAGAGGAAAATGTACTATAATAAAGGCGTATGTCCCCAACAGGGAGAGGGATGTAATTGCACCTCTTCAAGCCAAAGGTTTTACTAAAGACCAGCTTGGAGTCATTGCAGGTTTATTTGAAGGAGATGGTGGAGAAAAGTGATCAATTTGCCTGAGGCTTTTGTAGACAAGATGAAAGGCCTTTTGGGGCCAGAGTATTCTAGGTTTATGAGTTGTTTTAAAGGGTCACCTTACCAAGGTTTAAGAGTGAATACTTTAAAAATACCCATAGAGGATTTTTTGTCCATCGCCCCTTTTGATTTAAAGCCCGTTCCGTGGGCTGAAGGCGGTTTTTATTACGGTGATGAAGACCGCCCGGGGAAGCACCCTTATTACTATGCCGGCCTGTATTACATTCAGGAGCCCAGCGCCATGGCTCCGGCCGAACTTCTAGGAGTAAAGCCGGGGCACAAGGTATTAGACCTGTGTGCAGCGCCTGGCGGCAAATCATTTCAGATAGCTGCTCGTCTCAAGGGAGAAGGTTTCCTGCTATCCAACGAGATTGATGCCTCGCGTGTCATCGTTTTGGGTGAAAACTTGGAGAGGTTAGGGGTTAGAAACGTCGCCATCACCCAGGAGACGTCGGGCAGGCTGGCCGCGGTCTTCAAGAACTATTTTGACCGTATACTGGTGGATGTCCCTTGTTCGGGCGAGGGTATGTTTAGAAAGCGCCCTGACATGTGCTCAGTGTGGTCTTATACTCTGCCTGATAGAATCAGCGTCAGACAAAAGAGCATATTAAAGCATGCTGCACAGATGCTGGCCCCTGGTGGGAGGATGGTGTATTCAACCTGCACCTTCTCTCCAGAAGAAAATGAGGGGGTGGTAGACTGGTTTTTAAAGGAGCACCCCGATTTTTGTCTGGTTGATGACGTTCACTTCACGTGGTTTGATAGAGGGGTTCCAGAATGGGTAAACGGAAGTTCCGAGCTTGTGAAGACCTATCGGCTTTGGCCGCATAAGATAAAAGGTGAGGGCCATTTTATGGCGCTTTTTGAAAAGAGGGTAGAGGGTGGTGCCGCCACTTTACCACTTTTCTACAAGCGTAAAGGAATAAGCAAGCTGCCTGTAGAGTATGAGTGTTTTATGAAGGAGTATATGAAGGAGTTTATAGAGGGGCCCCTTTATGTCCATAAGGACCAATTGTACTGGATACCTCCCTCTCTACCGGATTTGAGCGGGCTTAAAGTATTGCGTCCTGGCTTGAGGCTGGGCACTATCAAGAAGGGGAGATTTGTGCCTGGGCATGCGCTGGCTATGGCCTCTAAAAAGGAGTCTGTAGTGCAAACTGTAGACTTTTCAAGTGACTCAAAAGAAGTAATACAATATCTTGAAGGTTTTACCCTTACGGGGTTTGACGGGAAGGGATGGGTACTGGTTACTGTAGACGGGTATTCGTTGGGATGGGGCAAACTGTCGGATGGCATGCTTAAGAATTATTATCCCAAGGGACTGCGGCGTGTATTGACGTAATGTGTGAATAGGTGATACAATTATCCAAATATACCTTCAATAAAAGAAGGAGAGGGTTGGCTTATGGTCAATGAGATTCTTGAAATATTGAATGAGGACAGCAGAAGAACTCCTGAGGAGATAGCCGTGATGCTGGGAGTCGATGTGGAGACAGTAAAGCAGAAGATAGCAGAGCTTGAGAGAAATAAGGTTATAGTGAAGTACAACACCATAGTCAACTGGGATAAAACTGATCGGGAATACGTTACGGCGCTTATTGAGGTAAAGGTGACACCGCAGAGAGATCAGGGGTTTGATGCCATCGCTGAAAGGATTTATAAGTTCCCGGAGGTTAAGTCGGTGTTCCTTATGTCGGGGGACTACGACTTGGCTGTTATGATTGAGGGGCGTACTATGAAGGAAGTGGCCTTTTTTGTCGCTGAAAAGCTATCGGTATTGGATTCGGTGCTCAGCACAGCTACCCATTTTGTATTAAAGAAGTATAAAGTGGATGGGGTTATATTAGAGGACGGAGAAAAAGACTACAGGCAGGTGATTGTACCGTGAACGTGGAGAACATGATAGCCGAGCGGGTAAAAGAGGTACCACCCTCGGGCATACGGAAGTTCTTTGACATAGCCAGCGAGATGGAAGGAGTCATTTCTTTGGGGGTGGGAGAGCCTGATTTTGTGACCCCTTGGAACGTGCGCGAGGCATGCATATATTCCCTAGAAAAGGGGATGACGTGTTATACCTCAAACTGGGGGATGCCGGAGCTCAGAAAGGCCATAAGCTGTTACTTGAGCAGACGATTTGGATTGGAGTACAACCCCAAAAACGAGATAGTGGTGACCGTTGGTGCCAGCGAGGCCATAGATCTGGCTTTAAGGGCTATCTTAAATCCTGAGGATGAGGTTTTAATTCCTGACCCGTCGTACGTGGCCTATATGCCCTGCGTCCGTTTTGCTGGAGCGAAGGCTGTAGCGGTGGAGTGTAGGCCGGAGGACGAGTTCCGTTTAACTCCTGAAAAGCTGGAACAGAAGATCACTCCCAGAACAAAAGCGCTTATTTTGCCCTATCCCAACAATCCCACCGGAGCTATTATGACCCGAGAGGATTTGGAGGCCATCGCGCAGGTATTGCGCCGTACTGATATTATAGTCATATCCGATGAGATTTACGCAGAGTTGACTTACGGGCAAAGGCATGTTAGCATAGCCAGCCTGCCAGATATGAAGGAGCGTACCATTGTGATAAATGGCTTTTCAAAAGCATTTGCCATGACTGGCTGGCGGCTGGGGTATGCCGCAGGCCATCCGGCGTTAATTGGCGCTATGGTTAAGATTCATCAGTATACCACCCTGTGTGCTCCCATAATGGCTCAGGTAGCTGCTATAGAGGCTTTGAGGAAAGGATTTGAAGACGGGTTTGCTTCGGTGGAGTACATGGTCAAGCAGTACAACATGCGCCGTAAGGTCATGGTGAACGGTTTCAGGGAGATAGGATTGGAATGTTATGAACCAAAGGGGGCTTTTTATGTCTTTCCTTCTATAAAGAAGACCGGTATGTCGTCGGAGGAATTTTGCGAGAAGCTGCTCATGGATCAGAAGGTGGCGGTCGTTCCAGGGACAGCTTTTGGAGCCAGCGGCGAGGGCTTTATAAGGTGTTCATATGCCTATTCTATCGATAATATCAACGAAGCCATAAAACGTATTGGCAACTTCTTGAAAAAGGTACTGTGACTAAGGAGGACGTCATGAAGTATGAATGGGACCGCGAGCCCGAAGTCATAGAAGGGGAATATGAAGTTTTAGACGAATGGGACGCGGGAGAAACGGGTGACGGCTGGGGAAACAGGAATATACGGCTGGACCCAAGACCGCCGTATGTTACCTATGCTATTTTGGGACTGAATGTTGCCGTATGGCTTGTGATGAGCTTTATAGGTACGTTGTTTGACATCGATTTAGATTACCAGTTGTTTTATTTTGGAGCCAAAGTGAATGAACTGATTGCAGAAGGGGAGTACTGGCGTCTTTTTACTGCTATGTTCCTGCATGTCGGGGGCATGCATCTGCTGTTCAATTCATACGCCCTGTATGTATACGGTCCAATAGTGGAGAAGCTGTACGGCAAAATCCGTTTTGTGGTTATATATGTGCTGTCGGGGCTGATGGGTAGCCTCTTTAGCTACCTTTTTAGCCCTCACCCTGCGGCTGGTGCATCAGGTGCCATATTCGGCCTTATGGGCTCACTTCTCTATTTCCGCAAACGAAAGCGTGATGCATTTCAACGGGTATTTGGTCCGGCTCTGTTTATCGTAATCGGCATTAACCTACTTTTGGGGTTTATTCAGCCAGGCATAGATAACTGGGGGCATATAGGAGGTCTGGTGGGAGGATTTTTAGCGGCAAATGCCGTGGGGTTGTACAGGGAGCGCAGGTTATCGGATAAGGTGATTGCCTGGGCACTCATCGTTATGATCTTTGCATTAGGCCTGTGGATTGGACAGCAAAAATACCACCCAAAAAAGGCAATGTATATAGAAGGTTTGCGTCAAGCCTATAGTGTGCCATTTTGTCAAAAAGTGTAGTGCGGAGAAATGATTCGTATGGGTATGGAGTCTGGTAATCACATTAGGCTTTGTTTTTTCACTCTCAATGATGTTATAATGCCGCTATGTGTTAAAATCCGTTAATTTGAGGATTGTTACATTGTGAACGCACGAAAAACGGTTATCGATGGGGGAATGGGAATGAAATATGGACCGGTGGCGCTGGTAAAGTGCAAAGGTTATGACCGCCAGGAAGTTGACAGTGCGGTGAGCCGGGCCGTAGAGATGCTGGGTGGCATTGATAGATATATAAAGCCCGGGATGAAGGTTCTTTTGAAGTGTAACCTTCTGGCTAGGAGAAGGCCTGAAGAAGCTGTGACTGTGCATCCTGCCGTGGTGGAGGCCGTGGTGAGGGTTGTGCAGTCGATAGGGGCTACACCTGTAATTGCCGACAGTCCAGGGGGGCTGTATACAGAAAGGATTTTGAGGGGGATATACAGAGCCTGTGGCATGGAAGAGGTGCATGAAAGGACAGGGGTTATTCTTAACTATAATACCGATACAGTTGAGGTCAGCCACCCCGAGGGTAAGGTGGCAAAGCGCATGACAGTGATAAAGGTGCTGCAGGATGTGGATGCAGTCATATCCGTGGCAAAGCTAAAGACCCACGAGCTCACTTTGTTTACCGGCGCGGTCAAAAACCTCTTTGGCGTTATCCCGGGTATGACCAAGGCGGAATATCACCTGCGCATGAAGCGGCTGGAGGATTTTTCAGATTTGCTGATCGATATATGCACGTATGTGAAGCCTGTGCTTTCGGTGATGGATGGGATAGAGGGAATGGAGGGTAACGGCCCTTCGGCCGGTAGTCCGCGACATGTGGGGGCGCTGCTTGTAAGCCCCAGCCCTTACGCACTGGACGTGGTTTCGGCGGCTTTGGTGGGGCTGCCAGTTGAGAGGATATGTACAGTACAACGAGCCGAGGAACGGGGCTTATGCAGCAGCAAGTTAGAAGACATAGAACTTGTGGGGGACCCATTTGATGACCTCTACATATCTGATTTTAAGCTGCCCGATTCCAAAAAGCTGGGCTTTTTGGTCAGAGCCCTTGAAAGCAATAACAGGGTCTCAGAGTTTTTGAAATTCTATCTTGGACCTCATCCTGTGATAAGGTATGATGCTTGTGCAGGATGTGGTGATTGCGCCAGGTATTGCCCGCCCAAGGCAATAAAGATTATAGATAAAAAACCGCACATTGACTTAAACGCCTGCATTCGCTGTTATTGTTGTCAGGAGCTGTGTCCTCACAAGGCCGTTGCCATAAGGCGAAACTGGTTCTTTAGGATATTTAAATAATGCGTTAGGAGTGGGATGATGTTTGGCAAGTGGGAGTTGCTGTGGCAGCTCATGAGAGGCAACAGAATGCGGTATGCAGGGGCTGTAGTAGCTACCGCCTTTTCTGCTTTGCTCTCCCTTATACCTACTCTGGTTATAAGGACTACGGTGGACTCGATAATCGGTGATAAGCCCATGGACGTGCCCACATGGGTTGAGGGAGTTGTGCTGTCTTTAGGGGGCAGGGATGTTTTGACACATAACCTGTGGGTGTGTGGGTTGGCTCTGCTCGTCGTAAGCCTTATAAACGGAGCGTTGATGTATGTAAGGGGTAAGTGGACGGCTCAGGCCTCAGAATCCATGGCAAAGGGCTTGAGAGACTTGCTCTATGACCACCTTCAGAATTTGCCTTATGATGAACATGTGAAAGCCGAGACTGGCGATTGGATACAGCGTTGTACTTCTGATGTGGAAACCATACGTCGTTTTTTTGCAGTACAAATGGTTGAAATTGGAAGGACTGCGTTTTTGCTTGTTATGGCTTTGGCCATAATGTTCAGCCTTGATATAAGGATGACGTTTATTTCCATCGGCGTGATTCCTCTTATCTTTGCTTTTTCTTATGTGTTTTTCACAAAGGTGAGGGACGCCTTTCGCTTGGCTGATGAGGCTGAGGGGAGATTGACTACCGTGTTGCAAGAGAATCTTACAGGGATCAGGGTGGTAAAGGCTTTCGGACGGCAAGCTTATGAAGTTGAAAAATTTGATAGTAAAAACAGAGAATACAGGGATTTATCGTATCGTTTGGCACGACTGATGGCCAGTTACTGGGCGCTTTCAGATTTTCTTATCATGGCTCAAATGGTAGTGGTGATGATTACAGGCGTTTACTGGGCAGCTCAAGGCATCATGACGTTGGGAACTTTGCTTACATTTGCAAGTTACGAAGGTATGCTTTTGTGGCCCGTTCGCCAAATGGGCAGAATGTTGACCGATATGGGCAGAGCGCAAATCTCCCTCACGCGAATTAAAGAGCTGCTTGATAAGCCCAAGGAGGATATGGAGGAAGATGGACTTACTCCTGACCTCAATGCTGATATCGAATTTAAAAACGTGTATTTTGAGTATGAAAAGGGGCGCCCTGTGCTTAAAGACGTATCGTTTAAAGTTAAAAAAGGGCAAACCGTCGCTATTCTTGGTCCCACTGGGGCAGGAAAGTCGTCGTTGGTACACCTGCTTTTGAGGTTATATGACTATCAAAAGGGTTCTATCACCATCGGCGGAGTTGAGCTTAAAGAAATAAACAAGAGGTGGTTGCGCAAAAACATAGGGATTGTGCTCCAGGAACCTTTCCTGTTTTCTAGGACAATAAAGGAAAATGTGGCTTTAGGCAGAAGCGACGTCACTGAAGAGGAGATACTGGAAGCCATGCGTGTAGCTGCCCTTACAGATGTCATACAGCAATTTGAAGAGGGCTATGATACCCTGGTGGGAGAAAGGGGAGTAACCCTCTCTGGGGGGCAGAAGCAAAGGGTTGCCATTGCCAGGGCTCTGGTCAGGAACAGCTCCATATTGATTTTTGACGACTCCTTAAGTGCTGTAGATACCGAAACCGATGCGGCTATACGCAAGGCTTTACGGCAGAGACGAAAGGGAATAACTACGTTTATAATATCCCATCGCATTACCACCTTGTCGGAAGCTGATTTGATACTGGTGTTGGATCAGGGACGGTTGGTTCAGTCGGGTACTCATGAAGAGCTTATAAGGCAACCGGGTCTATATCAGAGGATATGGGCTTTGCAGAGCAGGCTCGAGGAAGAGCTGCTAGAGGAAAATGGTAGTCTTGCCTATCCAGCGCAGGAAAGGGGGGCGATGTGAGTGAGTGCCTATCAGGAACAGGAATATACCCAGCCGTTTAATATGGAGTTATGGAAAAAGCTTATACGTTATGCCCGCCCTTATAGAAAAGACCTACTACTTCTGGCAGCGACTATGGCAATCTCCGGCGGCATTGATGCCATCTTTCCGCTTATGAATAGATATGCCGTTGATAATTTTATTGTGCCTGGAAAGCTTGGAGGACTTTGGATTTTTGCCTTAATCAGCGTAATTTTGATCTCAATTCAGGCGTTTAACGTGTGGAGGTTGATATGCATTGCTGGCAGAATTGAGACCGGGGTGTGCTATGATATAAGAAAAATAGGCTTTAAAAAGCTGCAGGAGCTGTCATTTTCATATTTTGACAGGACCCCGGTTGGCTGGATCATGGCGAGGATGACTTCCGATATACAGCGTCTGGGGGAAACTGTTGCTTGGGGACTTGTGGACCTCATGTGGGGAAGCGCCATGATGGTGGCCACGATAGCTATCATGCTTTACTTGAACTGGAGATTGGCTCTCATAACCCTCTCAGTGGTGCCGATTTTGGTAGCCGTCAGCGTTTATTTCCAGAGGGTGATATTGAAGGCTTACCGTCAAGTGCGGAAGATCAATTCCCAAATCACCGGAGCTTTCAACGAGGGGATCATGGGGGCCAAGACCACGAAGACCCTTGCCAGGGAAGAAGAAAACCTGGAAGAGTTTAAAATACTTACTGAAAGGATGAGGCATTCATCGGTTAGGGCGGTTGTAGTGTCATCAATTTATATGCCGGTTGTGATGGCTTTGGGGAGCATCGGGACCGGACTGGCTCTATGGGTAGGAGGCGAGGGAGTCATTGCACAATCTATTACTTATGGTACTTTAGTAGCGTTTATAAACTATACCACTCAACTGTTTGAACCAATCCGTGAACTGTCCCGAATATTTGCCGAGCTGCAAAACTCGCAGGCTTCAGCCGAAAGGGTATTTTCTATGATTGAGACTGAACCTGATGTCAAGGATTCGCCGGCAGTTATTGAAAAGTATGGGGACCTGTTTAACCCAAAAAAGGAAAACTGGCCACCAATAAAAGGAGATGTGACTTTCCATAATGTCTCCTTTTGGTATAAAGAGGGCGAGGAAGTGCTTAAGGATTTTAATCTGGAAGTAAAAGCTGGAGAGACTATTGCTTTGGTGGGCGAGACGGGGGCTGGTAAGAGTACAATCGTAAACTTGCTTTGCCGCTTTTATGAACCTACCAAGGGTGAGATCAGGATTGATGGGGTGGACTATCGTAAGCGTTCTCAGCTGTGGCTACAGTCCAATATAGGGTATGTTCTTCAGACTCCACACTTATTCAGTGGAACGGTAAAGGAGAATATAAGGTATGGAAGGCTGGATGCTACCGATGAAGAGGTGGTAGGAGCTGCAAAGTTGGTCAATGCCCATGATTTTATCGTAAGGTTGGAGAATGGATACGATACCCAAGTGGGCGAAGGTGGAAACAGGTTATCAACGGGGCAGAAGCAGCTCATTTCATTTGCTCGTGCTGTCTTGGCTAATCCCAAAATATTTGTATTGGATGAAGCCACCTCTTCGGTAGATACCGAAACCGAGCGAATTATCCAAAATGCCATACAAAAGGTATTGCAGGGCAGGACCAGCTTTGTCATAGCCCACAGGCTATCAACCATAAGGTCTGCTGATCGCATATTGGTGATTCGCAACGGGCGTGTGGTTGAGCAGGGCACTCACTGGGAGCTACTAAGGCGAAAAGGGTATTACTATAGGTTGTACACAAACCAGTTTATGGAGGAGAAAGAAAGGGAGATTATTTCACAGATGAGGGGATAATTTTAACCTTATACTTAAGGTAAGTGGCTTTCATATACCATATTTTTCAACTAGAAGGTCCTCCCCCAACCGGGTTATAATATACTTACAATAAGATACAAGCCATCCTTTTTAGCACATCATTTCAATTATTTGGGAGAGGGGAGGAAAAAGCGTGTTGAGGCTCAATAAAAAGCTGATTCTGTTGATGGTTTTGAGCTTAACCCTTATTGTGTTTATGTGTGTAGTTACTTCAGAGGCTTCAGCTGCAGGGTACCAGCTTACCAGGGATTTGAGAAGGGGTATGAGTGGCCAGGATGTGGCCGTTGTGCAGCGCCTTCTTAAAGACCTGGGTTTTTTTGTATACCCACAAATCACAGGTTACTTTGGCAGCGTAACCGAGACGGCCGTAAAGGCTTTTCAAAAGGCGAATGGGTTGGTGGCTGATGGCATCATAGGGCCTGTTACCCGCAGCGTCATGAACAGGCTCCTAGCGGGTTCTACTACCTCACGAGGCGATGCTACTACTGTTTACATTGTACAGCCGGGTGATTCCCTATGGAAAATTAGCCAGCGTTTTGGGGTTTCGCTGGATGTGCTATGTGCCGCTAACAACATTAACAGTTCAGCTGTGATTTATCCAGGGCAGAAAATAATTATCCCGCGAAATACCATGCCTGTGGATACACCGAGGGTTACATATATAACCCATACAGTGGTCAAAGGCGATACGCTATGGAGCCTGTCATACAAGTATGGCGTGCCTGTCGAAGACATTGCCGTGGCAAATGGCATAACCACTTCTACTGTTTTGTATGTGGGCCAGGTTTTGAAGGTTCCTCAAAGAGAGATACCTGTAAAACCCACACCAGGACCTCAATACGGCGAACTACTCGATTGGTGGACGGAAGCCCAGTATGTATTTCCACTTAATTCCACTGCAACCGTAGTGGATTTTTATACCGGCATCAGCTTTAAGGTGGTTAGGACCTATGGTTCTGGACATGCCGATGTGGAGCCGCTTACCTCTGAAGATACACGCACAATGAAGAGCATATGGGAGAAATACGAGAAGATGGCAAGCGGTGCTGTAAATTACTGGGCAAGGCGTCCGGTGTTGGTGCTGATAAACGGGCGTAAGCTGGCGGCTTCTGCCACTGCGGCGCTGCATGCTGGCCTGGATTCTGCACCTGATGGAGCATACGTGAACTGGAGAAGCGGCGATTATGGTCCAGGAATAAATTATGATAGGATAAAGGGCAATGGAGCCGATGGGCATTTTGATATTCACTTCTTAAACAGCGTGCGCCATAAGGATGGACAAGTGGATCCCGAACATCAGGCCATGGTAAGACTAGCCGCAGGGCAATAAGCGATGAGTTGGTATGAAATAAGGTTTGACGCGATAGAGAAATTTGTTGGTCAATCGTAAAGACAGAATGGTATGAGATGATGTATAATATAGAATTGAAATGATGTGCAAAAGGATGGCGCTTTTTATGAAAAAGCGCCAATTGAAACTTTTTAACGAAGTTTTTTGTTAAAGCGGGGGTAATAAAGCTGGTTCTAACAGGGGGACTATGGGATGACTGAGTACGACAGTAGGTTTTATGACATGGAGAGTATAAGCATCGAAGATGTCGTTGATGTAAAAGAGTTGAAGAGCATACTCAACTGTTTTGTGCTGGCCACGGGGTTAGGGGCTATATGCGTAAATACCAAAGGTGAGCCTATTGTTGTTCCAGATGAATATGAGGGTCAGTGCCCATTTTGCAAGATAGTGCGCTCTGACCCTGAAGGCTTGAAGCGGTGTAATCAATCCATGAGCTATGCGGGAAGGCAAGCGGCTCAACTTGGTGAGCCATACATCTTTAGATGTCATGCAGGGTTGATAGAGTTTGCCGCGCCTATAATGTTTAAGGATGTATACCTCGGCAGCATTTCGTGCGGGCCGGTCATCATGTGGGAATGGGATGAGATTGCCGTTCAGGAGTTTTTAAACCTGACGCGAGACCTTAACATTAACCGTGAAGCTCTGGTGGTGGCTAGCAGGCAAGTGAAAATGCTTTCCAGTAGAGGTGTACAGGCAGCAGCCCGGCTTATCTTCATAGTAGCCAATCACATTGCAAAAACTGGGATGTTGACTTTGCAGTATAGGAAAGAGCTAAATGAACAGCAGGCAAAGCTGGCTGAGGCGATATTTGAGAGAAAGCGTGCAGAGGAGACCATTAAGGCGCTTGAGGCCAAGGTTCAGGAGCCGTTATATCCTATAGATAAAGAACATGAGCTTTTAAGCAAAGTAAGGTTAGGAGACCGTGCAGGAGCAAAAGAGATTTTAAATGACCTGCTAGGGGATATATTTTTCCGTACTGTCGGAAACATGGACCTCATGAAAGCTAGGATATTGGAGTTGGTAGTTGTGGTGTCGAGGGCGGCAGTAGAAGGTGGTGCCAGCTTAGAAAAACTGTTAGGGCTAAACTACGGCTTTATTTCTGAATTATCGCGGATAGATAGCATGGATGAGATATGCCATTGGGTTGTGAAGGTGTTGGACACCTTTATGGATACCATGTATGAAACCAAAAAAGTTCGCAATGCCAGAAGCCTTGGAGAGGCTTTAAAGTATATTCGGGAGAATTATAATAGAGATATCACGCTTGAGGATGTAGCTCGAAGTGTTTATATAAGCCCGTATTATCTCAGCCACCTGTTTAAGGAGGAGCTCAATATAACGTTTCTGGAGTATTTAACTATGGTACGGATGGAGGAGGCAAAAAAGCTGCTTAAAGATACGTCACTATCCATAGTGGCTGTAGCATCTCAGGTGGGCTATGACGATGCCAGCTATTTCAGCAAGGTGTTTAAGAAATACGTGGGAGTAACCCCTGCTCAGTACAGAAAAAATCTTTAGAATGGGTTGACAAGATTTTACCTATGTTCACAAGATTTAACCGATACAGCTTAAGACAAACCTGCTATAATTTATTATAGTAAGATTTTAAAAGCAACACAGTTAGCATTAGGCCATTACTTTTGTTGAAAAAGTGAACTCGTAAATATTTGAAGAGGAGGGGGTTAAACCGATGGCTGATTTCAGAGCGATTGCTGATGCCTTGAAAGCTGGCAATGCTCCAAAAGTGAAGGAAATGGTTGAGGCAGCGCTGGCAGAAGGGATAAGCCCGGAGGATATTCTCAATAAGGGGCTCATAGTAGGGATGAGCGAAGTGGGCGAGCTGTTCAAGAATAACGAGATATACGTTCCAGAGGTGCTCATCGCTGCCCGCGCTATGTATGCTGGGTTGAACATATTAAAACCCTTATTGGCTGAACGAGATGTGAAGCCCATGGGTAAGGTAGTTATCGGTACCGTAAAAGGCGATTTACATGATATCGGGAAGAATTTGGTTGCCATGATGTTGGAAGGGGCGGGATTTGAAGTAACTGACCTTGGCATCGACGTCTCGCCCGAAAAATTTGTCAATGCAGCCAAAACTGCAGGGCCAGGTTGTATCGTCGCTATGTCTGCGCTGCTCACTACCACTATGCCGGCTATGAAGGATACCATCGAGGCCTTGAAGGCGGCAGGAATAAGGGACCAAGTAAAGGTTATGGTGGGAGGAGCTCCGGTTACACAGAAGTTTGCCGATGAGATCGGAGCTGACGGATATGCCCCAGATGCTGCATCGGCTGCTGACCTGGCGAAGACCTTTGTTGCGTGATGCATTTTATCAAAAAATCAGCAAGAAGACCTTTCTTTTTTACAGTACTGTACTTTTTACAAAGTTTTTAACTCTTGAAGTAAAAGGCGGTTCAACGGTGTATAAAACTACCAAAATAGGGCATTTTACAATGAAATGCCCTATTTTTTGTTGTATTCAATTTTTCTCTCTAATACGCAATTCATTGCTGAAATGCCTTTTCCAGCTTTTTTGTATGGTGTCCATCACAGGCTGTCTAGTCTTTAATATTACTACCATTTGCGAGATGTCGCGTTCTATGTTAATAGGCGTTATAGAGAAGGAGCTGTTAACCCCGTCCACATAATGCCATCCTTCCTTTAGCTTAAAGAATCCTTTTATTCTGAAAGCCAAGTCCGAAATGCTTTGTAAAAACTTCTTCAGCTTTTCCCTGTTGAACTCTCCATCGGTTTCAAGAAGCAGGGTTTTTGGTCTGTTCGTTGGGCAGTTTAGGTTGGGAGTAGCTGGAGGCAGCGGGAAATCTTTGAGATTTTGCTGCAACCAGGCATAATCCAACCTACCGTAGGAAGTAGTTACGATGGGAGCGACAGGATTTAAGCTGCGAATCCTTTCGTGAATGCTTTTGAGTCTTGCCTCATCCACCAGGTCTACCTTGTTTATTACTACCAGGTGGCTGTATTCAATCTGTTTCCGTGTGACCTCTAGTGTCTGTGACAGCTCTATAAACGAGGTGGCGTCAACTATGCATATGGTACCTCTAAAATCGTAGATATCGCCGGTTTTTGGCTGTACATCGTAAAGGACCTTTTCCATACCAGATGGGTCCGAAAGCCCTGAGCTTTCGATAAACAGCCACTCGATGGGAGTACTGGCCATGGCGATTAGGCCCTCGGCAAAGGTAGAGGAAAGGCAACTGCAGAATATAGACCCGTTATTTATTTCAATCAGGTCAACGCCTTCATTTTTTACCAGTGTACCGTCTATTCCCACGCTGCCAAATTCGTTCATTATTATGCCCATCCTTTTGTTTTTGCTGAATTCTAACAGATTTTTTAAAAGGGTGGTCTTGCCTGCCCCAAGGAAGCCGGTGATCAAGTAAACCGATATATTGTGCCTCATTATTTTAGACACTCCTCTATGCTTTTAAACAAGTCATTTCTACTAGGTATTATGGATGAATACTTGAGCTTGCCATTGATATATATGCAGGGCAGATTCTTTATGCCCATCTTCTTGATACGGGCTATACCTTCACGGGTGGTAAACTTGTGTTCTACCCAGTCTATTTTATCTCCAAAATGTTCCTTGGCAATTTTCACGGCGTTTACCATATAGGTACAAGCGGCGCAGGTGGCCGAGTCCAGGGTGAAGACCTCAATGAGTGGTTTTTGAAGGTTTTCATAGTCGGGCAGTTCAACCTCTACGTCCAGCTGTGTGCCCTGGTAATTCTCCAGCATCTTTCTTATCTCGTCAGTATTGCGTATGGCCTGTTGTATGCCAATGGGGTTTTCGGGTGGGACGTCATATGGCATGTCGCATCCCGGTGCAATGACCAAGTTATGATGGCTTAGCTTGTCAAGCAAGTCTATTACATATTTCATATTGTCCTGCTGGCTACCGTACAGCATTACTGATGTTAAGGGGATGTTGCCGCCTAACACTATATTGTATCTATCGGTTATCTTTTTTGCTTCCAACATGTCTATGTTTTCATCTATGAATATAGAATCGGGGCCGGTTTTACACATCTCCTCGATGTTCTTTGCTGCGTTACCACACACGAAGAATGAGGACAAGGCTCCCTTTTGTCTGATGAAGCTAAAAATATCGGTAGCAGGTTTTGATACAAACTGGGCAAAGTGCTGTGGAGAGATCTGCGAAACTAAAGGATCCACAATGGCGATGACATCCATACCTGCTTCTAGATAATATTCTGCCATTCTTTTGGCCACTCTTGCGGTGTATTCAATTAGTTGGTGTACGTAATCGGGGTCTATGAACATATCCATGAACAGCTCTGTGCCTCTTAAGTGGGATGCCAGAGTCAAAGGCCCGCATATCAGTCCAAATAGGGCGGTGTTTTGACCTACTTCGGTTTTAAAGTTCTTCATTACGTCTAGTATCATGGGAATCCTGCCGTCTAATTTTTCGGGCAAACGTTGAGGAACAGATTTTTCAGAAGCCAGTGGATGGAACTTGACAGAGGGTGGGGCTTTTTCTGCCCATACCAGCTCACATCCCAGGATTTCGGCTTCCACCTGCAGGTCAAACAATACTGGCTGCCCATCGGGACGGTACAGCCTGTTAGCTTCTATAAGGGATTCAAGGAGCTTTTTGCCATCGGTTAAAACCTCAATGGCGCTGTAACCCTTAAGTCTGCCTGCATGGACGCCTGCAAAGGGTACCCACGGCACTCTTGGAAGGTCTTTTTCATGTTTGAAGGTTTTGATAAGTAGCTCTTTTCCAGTAATTGCGTCCATATCTGATAACCCCCTTTTTTGCTGCAACTGCATTGTATCCTTATTTGTCTTTTATTGTATCAGCCGGAATTTGAGATGTCTGTATCGTATCTTGTTATGTTTGGTGAAATCTTGTGGAAAAAGTATTTTGTTTGTTAAACGATTGTGTTTATATCAGATAGGCTATAAGAGTAAAAAGGCATCAATGTTTAAAAAGGATATAAAAAACAGCGCACTAAGCGCTGCATTTACTTCACTACAGGCCTTTTATAGTGTTTGTCCCTTTTTAATACATAAGATGCAATATTAAAGGCGTGATCACCTATGCGTTCTAAAAAATATTACACCCGAACTGGGGTTACATTTGCCTTCGTTAAGCCTTTTTATATGATTTTCACGGAGTTTTTCGTCCATATAATCTATGTCGTTTTCGTTATTTACTAAAATTTGCTATGAAATTGGTGAATTGAGGCATCTTAGAAAGGGGTTTTAGGCCAACTTCCATGGTTTGCATGCCGAAAAACAGGAGCTCAAAGCCTAGGATGACCTCTCCCCAGAATTTTCGTCTTTTATTTTTTTGAAAACATGTATATTGTTGTACCTAAACCAATAGCGGGGAGAGCAATTTTGGTAAGCTTTAGGGCTATGAGCTGAGCTGTTATTGTGGTACCTATATTGGCTCCCATTATGACTCCAGTAGCTTGCATAAGATTTAAAAGCCCAGCATTGACTAATCCTACTATCATGACTGTAGTGGCGCTGCTGCTCTGGATGATTACTGTTACTAAAGTCCCAGTCAAAACACCCATTAGCCTATTTTTGTAAGATATCCTAGTATTGATTTTAATCTGTTACCAGCTATTTTCTCAAGTCCATCTCCCATGAGCTTCATTCCGTATATGAAAAGGCCCAGCCCACCTATAAAAGAAAATAAATTTTCCAACTGCAAAACAGCTTCCTCCTTTTGTGAATACTTATATGAGTTTTGCACCTCGGATATTATAACATAACGTCGAAAAATGTTAAACTTGGTTTTTTGTTAAACATGCTTTCTTGAGTAATGATTTGTTTCAAAAGTATAGTGAGGAATTGTGAAGTCACGTTTGACATAGCATAAAGAAGATGGTAGCATAAAGTCAGTAGTTAACTACTTACTACGTGAAGGGGTGTTTGATTATGGATAAAAAGCTTGCTATCATACACACTACCCCTGTTACTATAGAGCCCTTGAAGAATTTGGCATCTGAACTTATCCCTGAGGTTAAAGTGATAAATCTTCTTGATGATTCGATATTACCTCAGCTTATAGAAAATGGGGGCAATGTTGCAGAGGTAAGGGAGAGATGGTTTACCTATGCCAAAATTGCGGAGAGTCTGGGGGCGGATGTCATACTGAACGCCTGTTCGTCTGTAGGGGAGCTGGCTGATGAGTTGAATGGCAAGCTCAGCGTGCCGGTGATTCGTATAGACGAGGCTATGACAGAGCGGGCAGTAACTTTAGGGAGCGTTATCGGAGTGGTTGCCACCCTAAGTACTACTTTGAAGCCAACCATAAATTTAATTAGGGTAAAAGCCGAAAAAGCGGGTAAAAGGGTAACGGTAGAACCGGTACTTGTAGATGAGGCATATAAGTTGCTCATGCAGGGCGATGGAGAAGGGCATGACAGGGTACTGGCTAAAAGGCTAAACGATCTTGCTCAAAAGGTAGATGTTGTGGTGTTGGCTCAAGCTTCTATGGCCAGGGTATTGGATAGATTACCTGATGAGATAAAAGATAAATTTTTGACTAGCCCTAGATTAGGTATTATAAAGGTAAGGGATATACTGAGAGGGGTATGAGACAGTGAACGATGTTTTAGTTGGAATAGATATAGGTACCACACACTGCAAGATAGGGCTTTTTGACGTTAAAGGTTGCCTTATAGATGTAGTTAGGTACGTTAACAGGGTATATAACAACGGGGATGGTTATTATTATGACCCTGAGGAGATTTGGCAGTCGGTTGAACAGGGCTTGATCAAGGTATTATCATCAGCTGGAAGGGATAAACTGGTGGCTATTGGTATCACAAGCATGGCCGAAACGGGGTTATTAGTAAGTACTGAAGATGGCAGGTCTTATACTCCCTTTATTCCATGGTTTGATATGAGAGCTACGGAAAAGGTGCGGTTTATACAAGAAAAGATCCGACAACTTGATGTATTTTCAAAAACGGGATTAAGGGTAAGTTACAAGCATGGCCTGCCAAAACTTATATGGCTAAAAGACAAAAAAGGAGAGCTACCGCTTAATGTAAAATGGCTTTCGGCAGCCGATTATATAGCTTTTAAGCTAACGGGAGTAATGGCTACCGATTATACCTTGGCTGCCAGGACTTTTGCATATGATTTAGAGAACAACAAGTGGAATGATGAACTTATTAGTACCATGGGTATAAGAGTAAATATCTTCCCTAAGGTGGTAGAAAGCGGTACTTCTATAGGATTTTTAAAAGGTGAGATGTTGTCGAAGTTAAGGTTGGCAGGGGATATACCGGTATGCATATGTGGGCATGACCACCTGTGTGCTGCCTTTGGTGCAGGAGTAGTAACTCTTGGGACTGTACTCGATTCTATGGGTACAGCCGAGACACTGGTAGGGGTAACGCCGAGTAGGCGGCTGAGGGAGACAGAGTGGAATACTGGTTTCAGCTTTGGAAAGCATGTAGTGGAAGGTTATTATTTCTGGATGGGTGGATTGCCGGCTTCGGGTGGATCAGTTGAATGGATAAGGAGCATGATGTCAGATCCGCCTTTGAATTACGATGATTTGTCTGAACTGTTAGCGCACGCGCCACAGGGTCCTACTGGGATATTGTATTTTCCATATCTGGCTGGAGGCAGTTCGCCTGTTTCCAGCATACCCCTAGAAGGCGCTTTTGTGGGACTTAAAAGAAGTCACAAGAGGCATGACGTGGCCAAAGCCATCCTGGAAGGAGCTGCATACGAAGTAGAATACATGAGACAGGTAGCCGAAGAGAATTTGAATGTTGAGATGAATAACATTATAGCTGTAGGAGGTGGTGTACAGAACAAATATTGGCTTAATATAAAAGCCAATGTGTTCAGCAGGCCCATAAAGGTGATAGCAATGCCGGAGGTTGCGCTTATGGGTGCGGCATTTTTAGCGGCGCTCAAGACAGGGTATTTTTCTAGTGTGGAGGAGGTATATCAGGGCATTAATACGGAAACGCACATTGTGTATCCTGATGACGACTTGAGTGCTTTATATCGTCGACAATATAAAAGGTATGCACAATTTCAAAAATATTTGAAACAGTATTATACTTCGATATGATATCGGGATGTAACAAATCGAGTTTATAGCCCTTAAGAAAGGTAGTGTCAAATAAACAATGAAAAAGTGAACGATAAGAGAATCGCTACCAAAACATGGACTTAAAATATAAAAGCACAGCAATTAGAAGCACTTTATTTGGTGGGGGTGATTATGTGAAAAAAATATGTGTGGTTGGTAGTTTAAATATGGATTTGGTGGTGACAGTTGATAGGTTTCCTAGACCGGGAGAGACCATCATAGGTAGGGAATTCACTACATATCCGGGGGGTAAGGGTGGTAATCAAGCTGTAGCTTTAGGACGCTTGGGTGCTGATGTATTGATGGTTGGGAAATTAGGGGATGACATATTTGGAGAGCAGTATATTAAAAACTTAAAAGAAAATGGTGTATACGTAGATGGAGTGCGGGTAGAAAAAGGGATTTCATCGGGGATCGCTGTAATAGAAGTGGATAATACTGGCGAAAATAACATTGTTATTGTTGCAGGAGCTAATGGGAGAGTCGATAGAGCTTTTATTGATGAAAATTGGCCTCTTATGGAAGAAAGGGATATTTTTTTATTTCAGCTGGAAATACCTTTAGATACTGTGCTGTATACCGTAGAAAAGCTCAAAAAGGCCGGTAAAATAATCATCCTAGATCCTGCTCCTGCAAGGGTACTGCCTGACGAGATTTTATTGAACGTTGATTATATTACTCCAAATGAAACCGAGATAGAAATTATAACAGGGATGAAGATAGAAAACGATGAAGATTTGCATCGAGCCTGTAATTGGCTTATCAGCAAAGGTGTGAAAAACGTTATTGCCAAAGTGGGTAAGAGGGGTGCATATCTGGCAACCCATGATAGCTTTGCTCATGTACCTGGTTTTTCTGTAAAAGCAGTGGATACAACTGCTGCAGGAGATTCTTTCAACGCGGGATTTGTTTTTGCGTTGGCTCAAGGCAAAGGCATAATTGAGAGCATACAGTTTGCTAACGCTGTGGGGGCCATATCTACTACCGCAAAAGGAGCCCAGTCTGCTATGCCTACCTTAGAGCAGGTGAAAGCCTTTATGGATGAGCAGATGTGTTAATCCCGTTTCAGTAAAGAGCCTATTCCAACAGTCAGATTGTTATTTTAATGTTAAAATGAAATATCATAGCAAAAATATTTTCATTTTTAGTGTTAAATTAATTAATAGGAAAAAGGGGATTGCCATGTATGGTAATAATATGCAATATTTGAAAATAAGCCAAAACCGTAGATTTCTAGTAAAAGAAGATGGCACGCCGTTTTTCTGGCTTGCCGATACCGCTTGGGAACTCTTCCACAGGCTCAGCCGTGAGGATGCAGAATATTATCTATCAACGCGTGCGCAGCAGAAATTTACGGTTATTCAGGCGGTTGCATTGGCTGAATTTGATGGCCTGACTGTACCCAATGCATATGGAAGGGTGCCTTTATTAAAGAACAGCCGTGGGGAGTATGACCCTACTTTGCCCGATGTTTTACCAGGAGATAACGGTTATAGTTATTGGGACCATGTGGACTTCATAATCGATAAAGCTGCCTCGCTTGGATTGTACATAGCGTTGCTTCCTACATGGGGAGACAAATACAACAAAGCCTGGGGTAAAGGACCTGTTATATTTGATGAGAGCAATGCCAGAGTGTATGGTCGCTGGCTAGGACAGCGTTATAAGAATAAATCAAACATCGTATGGGTGCTAGGTGGGGATCGTCCTTTAACTACTTTCAAGCATTTCGCGATTATTAGAGCGATGGCAGAAGGTCTCAAAGAGGGGGATGGTGGAAGCCATTTAATTACCTTTCATCCAATGGGAGGATATTCATCTTCGTATCATGTTCATGATGAGGAATGGCTTGATTTCAATATGATACAGTCAGGTCATGGTGCCTTGAATACTCCCAACTACAAGATGGTAAGCGCTGATTATGACTTAATACATGTCAAACCCACATTGGATGGGGAACCGTGCTATGAGGACCATCCCATTGGTTTTAAGCCTGAAAATGGCTATTTTGATGATGCCGATGTGAGGAAGGCTGCGTATTGGGCTGTTTTTGCCGGAGCAGCAGGTCATACCTATGGACATCATTGCGTTTGGTCTATGTGCACAAAACCAGAACCATATTTCATTATGCACTGGAAACAGGCCATTATGAGGCCTGGGGCGAGGCAGATGCAGTATTTGAGGGCGCTTATGGAGTCAAGGCCTTTCCTGGAACGCATTCCTGACCAAAGCCTGATTGCTGAAAATTATGAAGGCGCTAATCATTTAAGGGCAACGCGTGGGAATGATTACGCGTTTATATACACTCCATATGGACTTGAAATAAAAGTTAATATGGGGAAGATATCAGGTCAAAAAGTAAAGGCTTATTGGTATGACCCCAGAGAAGGAGTTACTGTTTTTATTGGAGAATACGATAATCAAGGTGTGCAAAGCTTTATGCCGCCTTCAAGTGGTAGAGGAAATGACTGGGTGCTAATACTGGATGACGCTTTGAAAGATTATCAAGCGCCAGATCCTGGGAAGTTACTTTAAAGGGGTTTAAATTATGAAATTGAAGGTTTAAGGAGATAAGTATTATGAAAAGCCAAAAAAATTGCTTATCACAATATTTGAGGAACATTTGAGTGATGTGTAATGGTGTGATATTATATTTGATGAAATGAGTTAGTTTTCGATATAAAAAATGTGTTTAATGGACAAATAATTTTCAACCTTATTAAATAAGGGGATTTAAGCGAACAAATGAGGGAAGGATGTATTGGTTATGGACTTTAGAACCGAGCTAAAGCGCCGCTTGATCGTATTTGACGGTGCAATGGGCACTATGGTACAGCGCCATGGACTGCCTCCTGGTCAGCCACCAGAGATATTCAATATTATACGTCCAGAGGTTATAGAGGACATCCACAGGCAATACATAGAAGCGGGAGCTGATGTGATAACCACCAACACCTTTGGGGCTAATGACCTTAAGCTTAAAGGGACAGGGTACACGGTGGAGCAGGTGATAACCCAGGCAGTGGCTTTGGCACGGCGTGCAGCAGGGAATAAATGGGTAGCCTTGGACATGGGGCCTATAGGTCAGCTCATGGAGCCCATGGGGCCATTATCCTTTGAGGAGGCTTACGAACTTTATGCCAGGCAGGTAAAAGCAGGGGTAAAGGCAGGAGTAGACCTCATTTTGATTGAAACCTTAAGTGACCTGTATGAGGCTAAGGCGGCTGTGTTGGCTGCAAAAGAAAACAGCTCTTTGCCTGTCATATGTACTTTGACTTTTGATCAAACCGGAAGAACGCTTACAGGAGCTGACCCGCTGACTGCCGTGGTGGTACTTGAGAGCCTTGGGGTTGATGCTTTAGGAGTTAACTGCTCATTGGGTCCAGAAGGCCTGCTGTCTATAATAGATGAATTTGTATCCTATTCCAGCCTTCCAGTGTTGGTACAGCCCAATGCAGGGTTGCCTCAGGTAGTGGAGGGGCGTGCGGTTTATCCTTCAACTCCTGAAGTTTTTCAGCGACATATCATGACGATGGTCCAGATGGGTGTCAGGCTAGTAGGGGGATGTTGTGGGACTACCCCCGATTTCATAAGGGCTATAAAACAGGCAGTAGAGGGACTGACACCTGCATCAATATCAGCAAAGGGGTTTACGGCCGTGGCTTCGGGTTCAAAAGCTGTCATTCTCGGTCAGGGTGTAAAGGTTATTGGAGGTAGAATAAAGGCAAGTTATAATGAAAATATTGCCTGGGCAATACAAAATAGAGAGCTAGGGGATGTGGTATCAGAAGCCATCGTACAGAGAAGGCAAGGGGCGGATATACTTGCCGTCGATGCAGCTGTTCCAGGGCTAGACGAAAAGGAGGCAATGCTCAACCTGGTACGCGAAGTTCAGGCTGTAGTCAATCTTCCGCTGCAGCTTAATAGCGCGAGTGCTGATGTTTTGGAAGCCAGTATGAGGATATACAATGGTAAGCCCCTGGTGCGTGGAGTGAGCTCAGAGCAGGCTGTCATGGATTCGATATTTCCAACTGTAGCAAAGTACGGTGCCTGCGTTGTCGGATGCACTAGAAATGAAGAAGGGACCCCGGTTGATGCCCGGAGTAGGGTAAAGATGGCCGAGAGGATTGTAAGCGTTGCTGAGTCCTATGGTATACAGAAGGAGAATATAATCATAGATTGTACAATGACAGATGTGGCTGATCACCCTTTGAAAGCCATGGAGACGCTTAAAGCTGTTGAGCTGATTGAGAAGGAACTGGGGCTTATCACGACGATGGACATACAAGGCGTATGTGAAGTATGGCACGGCAATGAAAATATTGGGAGTACTTATCTTGCTATGGCGTTGGCCTATGGCCTTGATATCCCGGTAGTAGACCTGGGGGATGCGCGCATTGTGGAAACCATTAAAGCTTTCCGCTTTCTTAGTGGTCAACAGTAGGATGAGCCTTCAAGGTTGTTGGCTTTGTAGAAAAATTGAAATCAAGGTTAAAAAGCAAAAGCGGCTGTTTAACATTACAGCCGCTTTTTTATGTGGTAATGTAGGATGGGCGTTTTGCGACAGGTATGACAGGGATATTTTGGGGAAAAATAAAAGTATGAGGTGAGTTGAGTTGAAAAAGGTGCTCTTTTCCTTCAAAGTTTTCATCCTTTTAACATCTTTTATGGCCTCGGATGTCAGTGTAGTGTTGGCTAACACTGCTAGGACTGCAGTATTAATCTGTCAGGTTGCCGCATGCAATGAGCTTGCTTCTATTTCAATCGCGGATACTGTATTTTCTTCTCCAGCCAGTGGTACAAGTGTACAAAATACCTCTTTATCAGTGGAAGAAAGGGTTGCGACGCAAAAAGGCAAAGTAGTCCTGGTGGCCATGGATCGTATAGGATGGGAGGACATAAAGGAAGCTTCAACGCCCAATATAGACAGATTGATAGAGATGGGCGCAGTTGGGCTTATGACCACCAATACTGCAGGAAGTCGTTCGTGTGAAAACCTGTACGTTACCATGGGGGCAGGTGCCAGGATTACCGGCTCTATAACTTCTCCTCTGGCTTTTTCGTCTGATGACATGTATCAGGGGCAAAAAGTTGCTGACCTTTATTACCAAATAACCGGGCACAAGTTGAAGGATGGTTCAATAGCCTGTATAGGGATTGCTGGTGTGTACCGGAACAATGCTAAGAGGCCATATCCTGTCAAAGTGGGGGCACTGGGGACTGCACTGGCGCAAAATGGATACGAGGTAGCTGTCATAGGAAATAGCGACATCCCTGAGAAACAACAGCGATATCTGGTATCCATGATGATGGATGACAAGGGGGTTGTTTCGCTGGGAGATGTAGGAGAAGAGCTCAATGCAAAGGATAGTTCTCGGCCTTACGGTATAAAGTTGGATTTTGACAGGATGGCCCAAGCAGTTGAAAGGGTATGGGATGAAGCTGATGTTGTAGCCATTGAATGGGGCGATACTTACAGGGTTGAAGCGTATAGGCATATGGTTATGGATGATATGGTGGAGGAACACAGGCGTAGAGCGATAGAAGAAGGAGATGCCTTCATAGGATGGCTTATGAACCGGCTTGATATGGACAGGGACCTTATTATAATCTTCACAGCTTTGGGACCTCTGCGTGAACTACAGGTTAACAACCGTTTAACGCCCGTGATTATGTCAGGAAAAGGCGTTCACAAGGGGTGGCTGACCTCTGCTTCTACCCATCGTATGGGGGTGGTAACCAATCTTGATGTTGGAGTGACTGTGCTTGATTTTTTGGGTATCTCGCCCCTTCCTGAGCAAGGCGGTGCGCCCATGAGGAGCGTTTATAACAGCAGCGGCTTAGATGGCATTATGGCTTTTAATCAAAGGCTGGTAGAGATTTTCAATCAACGTCCGTTTTTGATACGAGCATTTGTCTTTTACGTTATAGCAGTAGTCATGGGTTCGTTGTTGGTGCTTTTATTTAAGAGAAAATATTTAAGGTTTGTCAAGTTTTGTCTACTGTTCGCTATGGTGGTACCTTTTACTTACCTTGTTTTACCCCTTGTACACCAGTCTTCTCTGGTGATAGCTGTCTTGATAGCTATGGTTTCTACTCTATTACTTACAATTGCCATTTGTAAGTTTATCCCCGATATGTTAGGCAGGATTATGGCTGTGTGCCTTATGACGGCAATGGCGTTGGTGATTGACCAGTGGACGGGTGCAAAGCTAATACAAGGGTCTCCTTTGGGCTATGACGTGATAAGCGGAGCGCGGTTTTATGGGATAGGCAACGAATACATGGGAGTGTTGGTAGGGGCAGCCTGCATAGGCAGTGCAGGGGTATTGGAAAGGTTGCGTGGGATAAACCGCTATGTGATTTTATGTGCAGTAAACGTATTTCTTGTTATAGTGTTGGCTGTACTGGCTTTACCATGGTGGGGCACCAATGTAGGGGGAGCTATAACGGCATTTGCTGCATTTGGAGTATTCTTCTTTTTGATAGCTGGATTAAGGATTACGTGGAAACAGATAGCGGCACTTGCGGTAGCTTTGATAATTGCAATAGTGGGGCTGTTTATTTTGGACAGCTTCAGAGCGGTTGAAAGTCAATCGCATATAGGGCAGACCGTAAGGTTGATTAGGGGAAACGGTGTACAAGAGCTGTTAAATATAGCTTACAGGAAAGTATCCATGAATATCCGCCTCTTTAGATATACCATATGGTCTAGAGTGTTTTTATCCTCATTGCTGGCCATGATAGTATTGTTTTACCGACCTAAAGGGATTTTCAAAGATGTAAAGGAACGGTATCCAGGGTTGTATTGCGGTTTTGTTAGCGGGATAGTGGGAAGCGTTGTAGCCTTTGCGTTTAACGATTCAGGCATAGTTGCAGCTGCCACCTGTATGATATATGTGGGCCTATCATTTATATTTGTCATTGCACAGCAGATAGAAGATATTGAGCTTTCAAAGAAAGATATGTACAAACGAGAGGGGGTTATGTAAAAACTGAGCAAAGCTGAAATAAAAAATAAAAGATGAAAAAAAGAGGGACATAGGCGTGAGGAGCAGTCGAAAACTTAGGGTTTTAGAACTTATACGAACAGCTTCGGGGGGCATGAAGCAACACTATATTTCTCTAGCAAAGGGATTGAAAGGTGCAGGATTTGAGGTGTTAGCGGCATGCAACTTTGATGCAACCACAATGGAAGAACTACGGGATGAAGGTATAAAGGTTTGTCCATTTCATCTTCCGGGAGAAATACAACCACATATGGATGCAATTAGAGCGGTGGAAATCGCAAACATGATAGTCAAACACGGGGTGGACGTGTTACACTGCCATGGATTCAAGGCCGGGGTGGTAGGTAGGGTCGGAGCAATTTTGGCTGGATGTCCTAAAGTATACACTGTTCACAATTCCGTGTTGTCATCATTCCATGGGATGAGGCGTACAATGCTATCCAAGATAGAGAAAGCACTGACAAGACGTACAGAAGGTATTGTCGCGGTGTCCAATGCACTCAAGCTTGAACTTGAACGGGAATGCGGCATTCCCGGTGATAAGGTCACTGTTATTTATAACGGCATATCATTGCCTTTGGTTGGAAAAGGTCAAAATGTAAGGCGACGTTTGGGGATAAAACCAGAAGCAGTGGTAGTAGGGAGTGTAGCCAGGCTCATACCATCCAAGGGAATTCATTATCTTTTGGACGCCATACCGTTGATAAAGAATTGTTGTGAAAATGTTTGTTTTATGATAGTGGGGGATGGCCCGTATGAGAGGGCGCTTAAAATGCGAACCGAGGACCTTGGTATTGAGGATGATGTAATATTTACGGGATATGTAACGCCGGTATGGGATTATTTAGATGCCATGGATGTCTTTGTATTGCCTAGCTTATCCGAAGGTTTAAGTGTTTCCATACTGGAAGCCATGGCAATGGGTAAACCCGTTATAGCTTCAAGTGTTGGCGGAATACCTGAAATAATTACGCATGGCAAAAACGGATATCTGGTACCGCCGGGAGATCCCGCGGCTCTGGCTTGTGCCATAATTTGTTTAATTAAAAATGCCCATCTACGGGAAAGCTTGGCATGCAAGGGCCGCGAACGTGTGATGACACACTTTTTAGTTGAAAAAATGGTTGAGGTTACGGCCCAGTTACTGGAAAAGTGTGTATGTGTAAAAACTCATGGTTAAAACTCTTGAAGTTTTTGGATAGTAGGGAGTATAATAACTTTGAAGGCCTGGCATGTGGAAGTATTGTTGGTTTGCTGCTTGTCAGTTTTGAAAAATTATGTATTGAAGGCATGAAAATGTATGTTCTCATTGGGGACAAGCAATAGATGGCTTGAAAGGAGGAAGCGGCACAGTTTCCCGCTGTGCGGCATAACACGGGGAGGGTGCCGGGGCATAATGAATTGGAAATTGTTTTGGTTGGCGTTTTGTATGTTGTTTATAGCAGAGCTTGGGGATAAGACGCAGCTGACTGTCTTCACCCTGGCTACTCAACACAAAGATCCTTTGCCGGTATTTCTTGGCGCTTCTTTAGCTCTTGTAGTGGTCACCTTGTTGGGCTCTTTTCTCGGTGGGGTGATAACTAGATATATTCCCACGTATTATCTGCGGCTTTTAGCTGGCCTTTTGTTTGTGGGAATCGGCATCTTCATTTTGCGGGAAGCCTTACCCCAAGTATGGCATGTGATAATTATGAGGAAATGATTTTCCAGGTCTTTTACGGATCTGGATTTCATTAAATTTTTAAAGGGGAGAGTGGGTGTATGAACAGGGTTATAAGCCTTAATGGGGTATGGAAGTTTTGCTCTAGAAAAGACAGGCAATGGAAAGAAGGAAAGGTGCCGGGCTGTGTTCAGCTGGATTTAATGACATTGGGAGAGCTGGGGGATCCTTTCTATCGTTTAAACGAGGTAGAGTTTCACAAGCTGGAAGAGGAGGAGTGGGTATATCGCAAGGAGTTTGAATGGAACGATGCTCTGCTCACAGATGGGAAGGTATATCTTGTATTTGAAGGAATTGATACTTTGGCAGATGTATATATGAATGGGCATTATCTCGGTAGGGCTGAAAACATGTTTATCCCCTATCGCTTTGATGTGGGTAATATTTTACGCACTGGAATGAACGAAATAGAAGTACATTTTGATTCTCCGGTTAAAACCATCCGGACAATGGAGCGCAACAGTCCGGTGACTCTGCATGGCGGCAGTGAGATTGGTAGGCCCTACGTGAGGAAGGCACAATACTCCTACGGCTGGGACTGGGGGCCAAGAATTGCGCAGGTAGGGCTATGGAGGCCGGTATATCTAGAAGTTATTGAGGTTGCCAAGATACGCTATCCTTTCTTCGAAACCTACTGCATCGATAAAGAAGGGGCTTTTGTAGCGACAGGGGCGGAGCTTGAAATAGTTCCTCGTCAAGATGGAAAAGCGGTTTCCGACGAAGAGATGGAAGCATTTGTGGAGATACTTTACGAGAAACAAGTCGTTGTTTCAGATAAAGCGAACATTGATAGATTCAGAGGCAAGCTTCAGATAAGCTGGCAAGGCGTGATCGAGAAGCCAGCTTTGTGGTATCCCAATGGTATGGGGCAGCAGCCATTGTATGAGGTAAGGCTGCGCCTTATGTACAATGGCAAGGTGGCAGACGAATACAGTTTCTATGCAGGTATCCGCACTGTGAGGCTGATACGGGAGCGTGATGAAGAAGGAGAGAGCTTCATCTTTGAGATAAATGGAGAAAAGGTATTTGCCAAAGGTGCCAACTGGATACCTGCAGACAGCCTTTTGCCCAGGTTGACGGCGGAGGATTATTACTATTACATAAAAGCAGCGAAGGATGCTAATATGAACATGCTTCGTATATGGGGCGGTGGAATATATGAACATCCCGCGTTTTACGAGGCATGTGATAGGATGGGCATCATGGTGTGGCAGGATTTCATGTATGCTTGCGCTCAGTATCCCGACCAATTTGATTGGTTCCAGAGGTTGGCCGAGGTGGAGGCCGAGCACGTGGTTAAAAGTTTGAGGATACATCCATCCATAGTTCTGTGGTGCGGTAATAACGAGAACAACTGGGGATTCCATTCTTGGTGGGGTAACGGTGTTCCCAAATATTTGGGTAACTATATATACCAGGAGATACTGCCTAAGGTTTGTGCCGAGAACGATCCTTCACGTCCTTACTGGGTGTCCAGCCCATATGGGGGTGAGGACCCCAACTCGATGGCTGAGGGGGATCGTCATTCATGGACGGTATGGAGCGGTTGGGCAGACTATAATGAGTATCTCCATGATACGGGTAGGTTCCTAAGCGAATTTGGATTTCAGGCTATGCCCTGTTTGAAGACCATATATTCTTTTACACAACCTGAAGACCGTCACCCGCTCAGTCCGGTAATGTTGTCTCATAACAAGATGGTGTGTGGGACTGAGCGATTGGTAAGGTTTATGATAGCAAAAGCGGGATTTCCAAGAGATTTTGCGAGTTTTGTGTATTTGACGCAGTTTATACAGGCAGAGGCAATAAAGACAGGGGTAGAGCACTGGCGCACTAGGAAATTTAAGACGGCGGGTACGCTTTATTGGCAGATCAACGATTGTTGGCCTGTGGCCAGCTGGTCGTGTATCGATTACCAACGCAGAAAGAAAGGACTGTACTATTATACCAAGAAATTCTTTCATAATATCTTGGTGGTACCCAAATACAAGGAGGGGAGCATATTCATACATGCAGTAAACGACACGCTCGATAAGCTGGATGCGCAGGTCAAGGTAACTGCCTATGCATTGGATGGAACCAAGAAGGGCGAGATGTACATGAAGGCGGTTTTGCTGCCCAACAGCGCTATAGTGGTGGGCAGCATAAAGCCTGAGGAGTTGGGGATCGGGTACAGGCGTGTGGTTATGCCAGTGGATGCAGGCTCAACCACTTTCCCTGTTGAAAAAAACGGCGAGCTTTTGGATACTGTATTGTTTATAGAATTGGTGGCCGGTGGTCGAAGCGTGAAAAACTATATGGTGTTTGATGTTTTCAGGAATCTTGAGCTTAAAGAGCCTGACATAAATTGTACAGTAAAGGGAAATGTAATAGAGCTTGTATCAGATAAGCCGGCATTTGGGGTATTCGTGGAGACCCAGCAGGATGTGGAGTTGTCGGATAATTGCATTATCTTAGAACCTGGTGTCCCCTATGTAGTGGAAGCTTCGGGTGAACCAGGAGAGGTGAAAGTAATTGACATTACGCGTATGGTGACTAAACTGTATTGAGGATGAGCCATTCATCCTCTTTTTTTATGGCTTTTTATAGAGTGAATATGCAGGAGTAATGAGAAACGGTTAAGCACAGCAAGATTGTACTTTTTAAGGCAACATTATTTAGAGACAACAGCTTATAGGTATTGTATAATATTTGCTAAAAATATTGCTGTATGGCCTTAGATGCCTGCATGGATTATTTAATAGTCGTTATTTTTAAAAAGCTACTGGAGTGGGATGCCACGAAATGTTTTAAAGGGGGGTAGCATTAGATTGCATCAAGTAGAGATAAGACAAGGTAATCGTTCGGACAAGTGCTGGGTGCCCGCAGGATACAACCTGCTTAAGCTTTTAAAAGAAAAAGGTTTTTATTTGGATTCACCGTGCGGTGGCAGGGGTTTTTGCGGGAAGTGTAAAGTGAGAATTGTCAGAGGGGATGTGACAAAAAACCAGTGTTTGCCGGATGAGATGGGACACCTTTCGTTTATTGAGCGAAAGGGTGGTATACGCCTGGCATGCAGGGTAGAGGTGAATGAGGATTTAGTTGTTGAGTTGGCTGAGAGCGGTCAGAGAGATGCAGCTATTCTTACCGATGGGAAAAGCGATGTTGCTTTAAATCCCACAGTTGTTAAGCGTTATGTTGAATTGCCTAAACCATCGCTGGATGACCAAGACAGCGATGTCGATAGGCTCGAAAAGGCGTTAGGAGCACCTGGAAAGCTTTATCTTAATGTCATGAAGGATTTACCTGAAATATTGAGGGATAATGGCTATAAAGTAACTGCAGTATTTTTTGATGGGGATATAATTTCAGTTGAAGCTGGGGATACTTCACATGTCAAATACGGGGTGGCGGTCGATATTGGCACCACTACAATGGTGGGATTCTTGATGGACCTTGCCACAGGACGGCAGTTGGACGTGTATTCGGCTATAAATCCCCAACGCCAGTATGGCGCCGATGTTATAACCCGTACTGATTTTACGATAGAAAACGAGAATGGGCTTGATGTGTTAAGCGGTTTGGTGAGAGATGAGATAAATAACATGCTTAAAGCTTTCTGCCAGAGATGGGGTATAAATCCAATCAATATTTACCATATGACGGTGGTAGGCAATACTATAATGATGCATTTGTTTGCAGGGTTGCCAGTCAAGCACATAGCGGTTTCACCTTTCATCCCGGTCATAGCTCGAAAACTGGAGCTTGAGCCCTGGCGCTTGGGATTGAATATGTGTCCTTCTGGCAGGGTAACCATATTGCCCATGGTGGCAGGATATGTAGGTGCCGATACTGTGGCTGCTATACTGGCATCCGGAATGGCTGAAAAGGACGAGCTGGCACTTCTCATAGATATAGGGACAAACGGTGAGATTGCGCTTGGTAACCGCGAAAGGATTGTAGCCTGCTCGACGGCAGCGGGACCCGCTTTTGAAGGTGCCCATATTCGCTATGGAATGGGAGGTGTAAAAGGTGCCATCAGCAAAGTGAGGATAATCGAGGACAGGGTAGAGTACGACACCATAGGCGGGGAACCGGCTCGCGGGATATGCGGCTCTGGGATTGTAGATGCTGTTGCACAGATGTTAAAGGCAGGGATCGTGGACGTAGCGGGTAGGATGAAGAGCATTGAAGAGGCCAAATCTGAATTGCCGATTAGCCTAGCTAACAGGGTCAAGGAGATGGATGGGAAGCCTGCTTTTCTCATCGCTTCCAGAGAAGAAGGGGCATCGGATGATATATACATCTGTCAAAAAGATGTACGTGAGGTTCAGCTGGCTAAAGCCGCGATTGCCAGTGGCATTCACATCTTGATGAAGGAAATGGGGGTACAACACAAAGATATCCAAAAAGTGTACCTGGCAGGAGGTTTCGGTAATTACATTGACTATGACCATGCGGCCGACATTGGGCTTATTCCAGCTGAATTGAGGAGCAAAATAGTTCCCGTAGGCAATGCTGCTGGAGCTGGAGCCAAGATGGCGCTCCTGTCAAGGGAGCACATGGAAATGACTGAACGTATAAGGCAGAGAATGCGTTATATTGAATTATCCTCTTGCCCGGATTTTCAAACCGTCTTTGTGGACTTTCTATCATTTTAGAGTATTCTGGTTAAACACATTAGTTCCCCCGTTGAGGAGTTTTCAACGGGGGATATTATATTTGTCATAAATTCTGAGGTGGATGTTGGCATTTTAACCAGCTCAATAATTTGATGTTAACCCAATATATGATATCCTGCATCCACGTGTATGACTTCTCCTGTGATGCCTCTTGACAAGTGGCTTAGCAGGAACAAAGCTGCATCACCCACATCCGATTGGTCAATATTCCTCCTCAGCGGCACTTTTTCCTCATATGTTTTGAGCATCTCGCTGAAATTTTTGACGCCTCTTGCTGCTAATGTCTTTATGGGGCCGGCAGATATGGCGTTTACTCTAATATTGTAAGGACCTAAGTCTACAGCTAAATATTTTACAGAGCATTCTAGCGCTGCCTTGGCTACCCCCATTACGTTGTAGTTGGGTACCACTCTCTCACCGCCAATGTATGTTAACGTTACGATGCTGCCACCCTCTGTCATAAGCGGTAAAGCATGCCTTGCCACCGCTACCAGGGAATATGCGCTTATGTTTTGTGCCAGCAGGTATCCTTCACGGGAAGTGTTATAGTACGCGCCGGCAAGTTCCTCTTTTTTTGCAAAAGCCAGGCTGTGCACCACGCCGTGCAATACGCCCACATCCCTCTTTATGTTTTCAAAGAGGTCTATTATTTCCTGATCGCTGGTGACATCACAGGGGTACAGCAAGGCTCCTGGAATGCCCGATACCAGCTCTTCGACTGCGTCCTTTGTACGTTCTCCCTGGTATGTAAATATTAAATTGGCGCCGGCTTTCAGGCAAGACTGGGCTATACCCCAAGCGATACTCCATTTATTGGCTACACCCATTATCAGTATGTTTTTACCCTTGAGTAGATTTTCCATTTCGCTCATCCATCCTTTCGAATTGTTTTTGTAGAGTTAAGCCTGCCTCCCTAAATTATAGGCAAATTTTGTTTAATAGCATGGCTTTGCAAAAAATTTAGGTAGTCAATATATTGCATTGCGGTAGAGTGTGTGTTACTATAATATGAAAATACCAAAATTACTGTTTAATAGGATATCAAAAAATATTGGACTTGTCTACAGTTTATGCTATAATTAAAATGTTGTGAAGAAGAGCAGTATTTAACAAAGGAGGAACTTAACAAGTGAAAGCTACAGCTGAAAAGATAGAGAACAATAAGGTTAAGCTGAAGTTTCAAGTTGATGCCCAAGAGTTTGAGAAGGCGCTGGACAAATCTTACGTTAAGAATAAGGGCAAATTTATAATACCGGGTTTCAGAAAGGGGAAGGCTCCTAGGAAGCTCATAGAAAGGTATTATGGAGAAGGCGTCTTTTATGAGGATGCCTTTAATGAGATATTTTCAGATGTTTACTGGAGAGCGGTTGAAGAAAATGGGCTTGAACCTGTGGACTATCCCACGGTAGAAGAGATTGAACAGATTGGCAGCGGGAAAGACTTGGTATTCACAGCCAGCGTCATTGTAAAGCCGGAAGTGGAACTGGGGCAGTATAAAGGAATAGAAGTGGAAAAAGTGGAGTATAATGTTACAGATAAAGATGTAGAGGATACCCTTAAGCGAGTGCAGGAAAGGTATGCCAGATGGGTGGCTGTTGAGGGTAGGCCTATAAAGGAAGGAGACATGGTCACCCTTGATTATCAAGGCTTTGTGGATGGGCAACCGATTGAGGATGGAAGTGCTCAAAATTATACCCTCGAGATAGGCTCTAGATCATTTATCCCTGGCTTTGAGGAGCAGCTTATCGGCCTTAGCGCAGGAGACGAAAAGGAGATTAAAGTCACCTTCCCCGAGGACTATGGTGTAGAAAGCTTGAAAGGCAAAGAAGCCGTATTTAAGGTGAAGATTCATGACATAAAGGAGAAGGAGCTGCCAGCGCTGGATGATGAATTCGCCAAGGAAGTGAGCGATTTTGAAACCATCGAGGAATATAGAGCGCACCTAAAAGAGGACCTTGAACGAATTGCCCGAAATCGGGCGCGAGAACAGATGGAGGACCAACTTCTGTCGCAAGTGGTTGAGGCAGCGAAAGTCGATATCCCCGATGTTATGGTAGAACGGGAAATTGACATTATGTTGGGCAATTTCGAGATAGGGCTTTATTATAGAGGCCTCACCCTTAAGCGGTATTTAGAGCTTACCGGCATATCCAAAGAGGATTTGAGGGCACAATATAGGCAAGAGGCATATACTAGAGTTAAGACTGGCTTGGTGTTGGAGAAGATAGCAAGGGTTGAGGGCATTGAGGTTACCCAGGAGGACCTGGATAAAGAGCTGGAAGAGCTGGCTAATCAGTTTAATATAACCGTAGATGAAGCGAAGGAACGCTTTGCTGAAAGCGTGGAGAGAAGGAAAGATGAAATATTGGTTAAAAAGACCATAGATTTCTTGATGGATAATGCTGTTATAGTGGATAAAGCGCAAAAGACGCAGCAGGATGACCAGCAGGGTGATGTTAAGGCTGAAAATGGTAATGAGAGCACAAGCCAGCAAGCAGTAAAAGATACTACGGCTGAATGAACTTAAGTTTATGATAGATTGAGAGGTGATCAAGGGATGAGCTTGGTACCTATCGTTGTGGAGCAGACCAGCCGTGGTGAACGCGCATACGACATATACTCACGGCTTTTGGAGGATAGAATTATATTCCTTGGCGGGGAGATATATGATGAAACCGCCGACCTTGTGATAGCTCAGATGCTGTATCTAGAAGCCAAGGACCCCGACAAGGACATACAGCTTTACATCAACAGCCCTGGGGGCTCGGTGACGGCTGGGCTGGCCATTTACGATACCATACAGTATATCAAGTGCGATGTGTCAACCATATGTATTGGAATGGCTGCCTCCATGGGAGCTTTCTTATTGGCGGCCGGCACTAAGGGTAAGAGGTATGCTCTGCCTAACAGCGAAATCATGATCCATCAGCCTATTGGCGGGGCACGGGGTTCTGCATCCGACATAAAGATACACGCTGAGCAGATCCTCAAGATCAAGAGGCGCCTTAACGAGATTTTGGCCGAGAGGACAGGGCAACCCCTGGAAAAGATAGAGAGGGACACTGATCGTGACTTCTTTATGTCGGCATATGAGGCCAAGGAATACGGCATCGTCGACGAAGTCATTGTGTCGCGTAAATAGTTAAATTAAGAGGTGAAAAAATTGGCAAGATATGATGATAGAAAGCAACTTAAATGTTCTTTCTGTGGTAAGACCCAGGACCAGGTAAGGCGCCTGGTGGCTGGGCCGGGGGTCTATATTTGTGATGAGTGCATAGAGTTGTGCCAGGAGATCATAGAGGAGGAATTTGAAGAATCGTCCAGCTTCGATATGCACGATATCCCCAAGCCCCAGGAAATTTATTCTATACTTAACCAGTATGTCATAGGTCAGGACAGGGCCAAAAAGATACTTTCAGTGGCAGTATACAATCATTACAAGCGCATTAACAGCGATTCAAAGAAGGATGGTGTGGAGCTACAGAAAAGCAATATATTGATGCTGGGGCCAACGGGGTCTGGCAAGACGCTGCTTGCTCAGACGCTGGCAAAGATATTGAACGTCCCCTTTACGATAGCAGATGCTACCACTCTAACCGAAGCTGGATACGTGGGCGAAGATGTGGAGAACATCCTTCTGAGGCTCATTCAAGCCGCCGATTATGATATCGAGAAGGCCGAAAAAGGTATAGTGTATATAGATGAAGTAGATAAAATAGCCCGAAAGTCAGAAAACCCTTCCATAACCCGAGATGTATCCGGCGAGGGCGTACAGCAGGCTTTGCTTAAAATCTTGGAGGGTACCATTGCCAATGTTCCGCCCCAGGGGGGGCGTAAGCATCCCCACCAAGAGTTTATACAGATAGACACCACCAATATTCTCTTCATATGTGGTGGCGCTTTTGAAGGTATAGAGAAAATTATTCAGAACCGTATAGGAAAGAGTTCGCTGGGATTTGGGGCAGAGATTCGAAGTAAGGTAAACAGCGATCCCAGTGAGCTTCTCAAGCACATTATGCCAGAAGACTTGCTCAAGTTTGGTTTGATCCCGGAGTTTGTGGGACGTCTCCCCATTATCGTTACCCTCCATGCTTTAGACGAGGAGGCTTTGGTGAAGATTTTGACGGAGCCCAAGAATGCTTTGGTTAGGCAATATCAAAAGTTATTTGAGATGGATGGGGTGACATTGGAATTTGAGGATGAAGCGCTGCGCTTGATTGCCAAGCAGGCCCTTGAACGCAAGACGGGCGCTCGTGGTCTGAGGGCTATAATGGAAGAGCTGATGCTAGATGTAATGTTTGAGATTCCTTCTCGTGAAGATGTGGAGAAGTGCATAATAACCAAGGATGTGGTGCTAAGAAAGAGTGAGCCCATAATAATAATTTCGGAAGGGCAGCGGGCACGTAAAGGGTTCAAAAAGCAAAAAGAAAAGCGCGAATCGGTGTCATAAGGCGATACAAAAGCGGGTTTAAAAAGGGAGTGATATAAGTCGCTCCCTTTTTATTTTTACCAAATTTTTACTAAGCGTGATGTCTTTTCTTTAAAAACACCTCTTGTAGAAAACAAATTGGATAAAAATCATCTGGTTACATATACTATCCAGGAGAACGGTTAAAAAAACGGTATCTCGAAAAGGGGGAATACCACTTGCTGACTAATGCCGTGGTCATAATACAGCTCTTTTTTGCCATAGTCATAGGGCTGTATTTTTTAAACCTGCTCAGAAGCCAGCAGGGCAATAAAGTAGCGGTGGAGAAAGAATCAAAAAAGGAGCTTGAGAACCTCCAACGACTTCGCGAGATTTCTTTGACCGAACCATTGTCTGAAAAAACCCGCCCTACCAGCTTTGATGAGATAATAGGGCAGGAAGAAGGAATAAAGGCTTTACGGGCAGCGCTGTGCGGACCTAATCCTCAACATGTGATAATTTATGGACCTCCAGGGGTGGGGAAAACCTGCGCTGCGCGGCTGGTGCTGGAAGAAGCAAAGAAGAATCCGATGTCGCCATTTCGTCACGATGCCAAGTTTATAGAAATGGATGCAACATCCATACGTTTTGATGAGCGCAGCATAGCCGACCCTCTCATAGGTTCGGTGCATGACCCCATATATCAAGGAGCGGGGCCGCTGGGGATTGCTGGGATTCCGCAACCAAAGCCTGGAGCAGTTACTAAAGCCCATGGAGGGGTGCTATTCCTGGATGAAATAGGCGAGCTTCATCCCATACAGATGAACAAGCTGCTGAAGGTACTAGAGGATAGAAAGGTGTTTTTTGAGAGCGCATATTACAGCTCCTATGATACCAATATCCCCAGACACATTCATGAGATTTTCCAGAAAGGGTTGCCAGCAGACTTCCGCTTGATTGGGGCAACCACAAGAAGTCCTAGCGAGATACCTGCGGCCATAAGGTCTAGGTGCCTCGAGATATTCTTCAGAGAGTTAAGGCCCGATGAGGTCATGCAAATTGCCAGGAATGCGGCTAAAAAAGGCGGCTTTTCAATTGCTGAGCGAGCCGTTGAGTTGGTGGGCAAGTATGCAGGCAATGGCAGGGATGCGGTTAATATGATACAGCTTGCTGGTGGTCTTGCTTTGACCGAGGGGAGGACCGACATTACCGTAAAAGATATAGAATGGGTGATAAACAGTGGACATTACAGCCCAAGGCCTGAGAAAAAGGTAGAAGGTATTCCAAGGGTGGGCTGTGTAAATGGACTGGCTGTATACGGGGCTCACCTGGGAACCATCATGGAAGTGGAGGCCTCAGCAATGCCTGCCGGAAAAGGGAAAGGCATGGTTACGGTAACAGGTATAATCGACGAGGAAGAAATGGGTTCTGAAGGAAAGCGAATGCGCAGGAAGAGCACTGCCAGGGATTCGGTGGAAAATGTGCTGACAGCCGTGAGGAAGTGGCTGGGTGTAAACCCCAGGGATTATGATGTGCACCTAAATTTCCCCGGTGGCATACCTGTGGATGGCCCTTCGGCGGGGATAGCCATGGCGGTGGCGGTGTATTCGGCTATAACGGGGCAGCCTGTGGATGGTAGAGTGGCCATGACGGGAGAGGTATCCATTTTGGGAGAGGTAAAGCCGGTGGGGGGTATAGCTGCCAAGATAGAGGCGGCTGTTCAGGCGGGAGTAAAAAAGGTAATAATACCTATGGAAAATTGGCAGGAAACCTTTAAAAATTGCGATATATCGATTGTTCCGGCAAAAAGGATTGAAGAGGTTATAGAACATGCTATATATCACGGGGAAGATGATGCCAGCGTTACAAATATATCACATAAAGCTAAATTATTGAGCGCATCGGCAAAATAGTCAGGCCGGGATTATATATCCCGGTTTTTTATTGCGTAATTTTTAAATAATGGCAAATTATATATGGCAGCTTGATTTTTTATCCATTTATTATATAATTTAAAAGTCGAAAGGTTGTGCAGAATAGTATGTAGGGAACTTCCCATAGATGTGGAGGAGAGAAATTTATGGCCGAACAAACGGCTGAGAAGAAAAGAGGTAGAAAAAAGAAATCCAACAACAAATTAAGGCGCATACCTTGTCTGCCGCTTAGGGGTCTGACGGTTTTCCCGTATATGGTGTTGCATTTTGATGTGGGGCGGCAAAAATCCATTGCTGCACTGGAAGAAGCAATGGTAAATGACCAGGAGTTGCTTTTGGTGGCACAAAAGGATGCAAAGATGGATGACCCTGGTATTGATGACATATATCATGTAGGTACTGTGTCTAAAATAAAGCAACTTCTCAAGCTTCCAGGAGATACCATACGCGTGCTGGTGGAAGGGCTCAGGCGTGGACGCATTGTAGAGTTCATATCCACAGATCCCTATTTTGAGGTGAAGGTTGAAGAGATAGAAGAAAATGACCTTGAACCGAATAACTTGGAACAAGAGGCTTTGATGCGAAGCGTACTTGACATATTTGAGGATTATGTGAAGCTGGGCAATAAGGTGTCTCCTGATACGCTTATATCGGTCAATGCTGTTGACAAACCTGGTCAGTTGGCCGATATCATAGCTTCCAATGTGCTTGTCAAGATTGAGGACAAGCAAAACATATTAGAGGCATTTGATCCGCAGGAGAGACTAGAAAAGCTGTACGGCATATTGACTAGGGAAATTCAAATCCTGGAGATTGAACGGAAGATCAATCAACGGGTGAAGAAGCAGATAGACAAGCTGCAGAGGGAATATTACTTAAGGGAACAGCTTAAGGCCATACAAAAGGAATTGGGAGAAAAGGATGGTATAGGTGAAGAGGTAGAGGAATACAGGCGAAAGATAGAAGAAGCTCATCTGCCTGAAGAAGCCTACGAGAAGGCAATGAAAGAGCTTGACAGGTTGTACCGGATGCCCCCTGGGTCGCCTGAGATAGGGATTATAAGGACGTATTTGGATTGGCTTGTGGAGCTGCCGTGGAATGTTGAAACCGAAGACAATACTGACATAAAAAAGGCTGCTAAGATACTTGATGAGGACCATTATGGCTTGGAGAAGGTGAAGGAACGGATACTTGAGTATCTGGCGGTACATCAGCTGACCAAGCAGATGAAAGGCCCTATACTGTGTTTTGTGGGACCGCCAGGGGTAGGTAAGACCTCGATCGCTAGGTCTATCGCGCGGGCGCTCAACAGGAAATTTGTCAGGATGTCTCTGGGCGGCGTAAGGGATGAGGCGGAGATCCGCGGGCATCGAAGGACTTATGTGGGAGCCATACCCGGCCGGATTATAGCTTCCATAAGGCAGGCTGGTACTAAAAATCCGGTATTTCTGTTTGATGAAATAGACAAGATGAGCAGCGATTTTCGAGGGGATCCCGCTTCTGCTATGCTGGAGGTGCTTGACCCGGAGCAGAACTTTGCTTTTCGAGACCATTATTTGGAAGTACCGTTTGACCTGTCCAAAGTTATGTTTTTGACAACAGCCAATACCCTTGAAACCATTCCCAGGCCCTTGTTGGACCGGATGGAAGTAATTCATATTTCTGGCTATACTGAAGAGGAAAAGGTGCACATAGCTTCCCGTTATCTTATCCCCAAACAGGTAAAGGAACACGGGCTTAAAGAAGGAAGCGTTCAGATACACGAGCGCGTCATAAGGGATATAATCAATTATTATACTCGTGAGGCTGGAGTACGAAATCTGGAGCGGCAGATTGCAACCATATGTAGAAAGGCTGCCAGGAAGATATTGGAGACAGGTCAACAGAAAGTAAGGATAACCAGCGGCAATTTAAAGCGTTATTTGGGCGTTCCCATATACCGCTATGAGAGGGCGGGACAGCATGACCAGGCTGGCATTGTCACCGGTTTGGCCTGGACGGCTGTAGGGGGAGAAACCTTGCTGGTAGAAGCCATCCATATGCCCGGAAACGGTAAGCTGGTGCTTACTGGTCAACTGGGTGATGTCATGAAAGAATCAGCACAAGCCGGCTTTAGCTATATACGCGCCAAGGCCAAAGATTTGGGCATAGACCCTAATTTTTACAACAATACCGATATTCACGTGCACATCCCCGAAGGTGCAATACCAAAGGATGGCCCATCGGCAGGAATTACCATGACAACCGCCATAATATCGGCATTGACGGGTATACCTGCCCGTAGCGATGTTGCCATGACGGGCGAGATAACTTTGAGGGGCAGGGTGTTGCCCATTGGCGGCTTAAAGGAAAAGGTACTGGCGGCTCATAGAGCAGGCATTAGTAAAGTGATTATCCCTGCTGAAAATGAAAAAGACTTAAAGGATATACCAGAAAATGTTAAACGTAAGATAGAGATAATACTGGTGGAGCACATGGACCAGGTGCTTGAACATGCTTTGGTGGAGGTTCCCAAAACTAAGGAGTGACTTTTAGCTTTCTTCTTGCGAATTTACTATTATGTCAACATTTCCCAGGGATATGCGCTGAGGAGTGGTGGGGGACTGCATCGCTTGTGGGGTTTGGTTGTCGCTTATATTTTTTAGTTTAGAGTGAAGATCGCATGATGGTTGTTCAGTGCTGTGTGGGTGCAGGGTGGTTTGTCTGCTGTTTGTGTCGGGGGCTGTGACGTCGTCATCCACTTTTATAGTAGATTGAGTTGGCAGCGTGATGTGGTTGTCTGGAGTGTTCTTGGAGGTCTGAATAGTCGGATGCGTTTGAGAATCCTGTTCTTTATGTGAATCAGGCTTTTTTTCTTTATTGCCGATATTTCCGTTGTAAAACGTCTGTTTTGTGCTTGCCCTTAGCTGTTCTACCTGGAAATTGAGCTTTTTTATCATAGCTTCCAGGAAATATATGGATTTGCTGTTTTGCAGGAGTTGCTCTTGAAAAGCATAGAGGGCGGAGGTTATGTTATCAAGCTGTTGTTCTATTTCAGCTACCTTTTTTTCTAATTTGGCGTATATCGGTTGCTGGTCATTTTTTTTGTCGGGGATTGGAGGAATGGCTTGCAGGCTTGGATGCTCTAAGGAATCATGAAGGTCTAAAATCCCTTTGTAGTTTATGCTCCATAGCCTGAGAGTTGGGGGAAGGTTTGGCTTATCAAAAGATGTATAGTAGAAAAAAGTTAGGTTGTCTGATGAGGTACGGGGAATAGTTGTGGGTGAACTCCAGGTATTTCCGCCGTCTTTTGAAGATATAAAATATATATCGTTTTTCATTTCCCACAGACAATACAGGTCTTTAAGTAACAGCAATGTTGGAAGGATGGGCTCTTCTTGTCCGGAGTATATGATTTTTGCTTCCTGTATATTGTTTCTTGCTTGAAGCCCGTTTCTTGCCTGTAAGTATTTTATAACATAACCGTTATCCTCTTTTTCTTTCCAGATGATGTGAAGGTTTTGCGAATCGGCATATAGATAAAAATCTGAGCAGCCATTATCGAGTTTGTAGATAGCTATTGGCGTTGCCCAAGATGAGAAGGAGGGGCTGAAACAAGAATAGAAAAGTTGGGTTTGATGGTTCTGATGCTGGCTAAATAAGAGGTGGATGTTTCCTAGGTTATCGACGAAGAGGTTTTCTATGTTTGTAAAGCTGTTGGGAGGCAAGGCCCATGTCTTTTGTTTTATCCATTTGTTTCCATTCCAACGGTAATGCGTTAGCATTTCTGTGTTACTTTTTGATGAGCCCTTTATTTGATATAGTACATGAATAGTATTGAGGTATGCTGTTACGGCGAGATAGGGGATGCTTTGCATCGAAGATCGAAGGGATTCTACGGTCTGGTATTGCCATTTTAGGCCGTCCCAGTGACAGTATATAAGCTGGTTGGCAGTAGTATATGCCAATACATGTATGTTGTCGCTGGAGTCAATGGTAGCTGAGAAGTCTTTTACTTGCTGCCAATCCAGTAAAGGGTTGTGAATTTGGCTTTCGGGTTGGGAATCTAATTGACAGTATACTATGTTACTTTCAGGCGAGAGGAAGAAACGCCACAAGGCTCCTGTTGAGGTTTTGAGAACAAATGACTTATTTAGGCTTGTTGACATGATATCACCCGTTTCTGCTCAAGAGTATTTATTAAATTCCTATGATATGATTCGAGAATTTATCCCACAGGCTATCACATCTGATTGAATTTTTACATATTATGCAGTGAGAGGAAATACCGATTTCCTCAAAATATTGTGAGAGAAGGAGGTAGAAAGGATGTCTTTCTATTCATATAAAAATCGTGGAAATGAAAGGTGTCCGGGTAGAATTACTTTTGATGGCTGCAAAAAGATAATAGAAAAAGTGTGCATACAGGTGGACAAGGTATATGATGCGTGTCTCCAGCAGGAAACTTTAAATGACGTAAGGATTGTTGTAAAAGATGTGTGCGGTGATTTGAGGGAGTTTACCCCGCCGTTTACTTTCATAGGTTGCAGGAGTACCAGCGTAAAAGGTAAGTTGGTTGGAACCCAAATCACCAGGTTGCCTGATCGGCCAAACTTTGCAAGGGTACAGACTAAAGTGGAAATTCCTGTTGAGGTGGTTTTTGAGGACGCACACGGCAAGAAAGGTACTGGTAACAGCTTTATATGTGTGCCTAAGGATGTAATACTCTACGTACCCGATGAGTCGGTAATCCCCTTCCAGCTGGAAAGCACTGTAAATGCCATGTGCGTCTCAGGCAGGATTGTGCCCGGTGATGTCTTAAGGTTTGATGTAGACGTCTGCGTTACAATAATTTTGAAGATTGTGGCCAAAGTCGAACTGCTAGTGCCTTCGTTTGGATTCTGTGACATTCCACCTTGTGAAGAGTTTGCTGAGAACGTCTGCGAACAGTTCTTCAGCCTTCCGTTGTTCCCTCCACAGCTGGAAGATGTGAATCCCCGTATGCGCACCATGCAGGACGAACAAGAATAACTGATAAGGCATAAAAAAACGGAAAGGACGTGCATGTCCTTTCCGTTTTTGGGGGTCATTTTGGCGTGTCAGTATATCAACTTAAGAATCAACACTATCATAGTACAGCATATTATAATAGAAAAAAATGTTATCACGCTTTCCCGTTCTTTGGGGGTCAATCTATATTCATTTGGTGGAGCAAATTTCCTTTTTCTACAACATAACTTTTTTAATCCGGATAAGAGTGCCATCATTTACACTCCTTTTGCTCTGTATTTACAGAGAACTTTACCCTGTATATACGCTTTTATTTTAAGTTATCAATTATTAAAATACAATAGGACTTTGGTATTGTTTGTCGTATTTTGTTGAAGTGTGTAGTCCTATAAAAATAGGATTTAGGTTCCAGCATGATTGTTTTGACCTACTTTTTCCTTGTTTTATCGGTAAAAATGTATTACAATAACTAGTAAAGTGGGTCTAATGTCATAGGCCTTAAGTCCTAAAAGAAGGCTTTAAAAGTTTTGAAACGTTGTAAAGGGTTGATTATTCTATTATGTAAAATGGGGTTATACGGAGAACACTTATACAAATGGTATTCCATGACCGCCTAATCTCTCTTAAGGTTGAAAAAGGAGGAACGGTAGCTAACTAAACAGCCATCCCGGAGATTGATCGGGATATGGTGTTGTGTGTTAGCAAAGTAGTGGAGCTATGATTACGACGGTGTCTTCCATAATGGAAAAGGACCTCATTACAATTGAATCGATGGATAGCGTGGATAACGCACGCCGAATAATGACTCAGTATAGGATAGGTTGTCTGCCTGTAATGGAGGGCGGACGGCTAGTGGGAATTATAACCACGTGGGATATCATGTCTTCTCATCCTGATGCGTTGGTGGTTGATGCTATGACTGCACCTCCTATTTATGTTGAGCCTACGGCTTCATTATGGGAAGCAAAGGAAAAAATGGATAGGTACGGCATAGAAAGGGTGTTGGTAGTAAAAGATGGGCAGCTGTTAGGTTTGGTTACCAAGACCAGGCTCTATTTTGAGATTGCTAAGCACTTTGATATGCTTACGCAGCTTAACAAAAAGGATTATATTCTCTATGAAGGTGTTAAACTACTGAAAAGTGGCCAAGAAGTGTCTGTGATATTTATAGATATTGATGGATTTGGCATTATTGACAAAGAATATGGCCATGTATTTGGAGATTTGATATTGAAGGAAATAAGCGATTTGCTTAAGGCCAAGGTGCCTGATGACTGCTTTTTGTGCCGTTATGGTGGTGACGAGTTTGTCGTGTTGACTCCTTACAGGCAGGAGCGTTGTATAGAACTGGCGAAGGAGCTTTTGAAGGTTATATCCCAGAATGAGTACAGCATAAAAGTGAGCATCACAGCCTCTGCCGGTATTTCAGGAGGGAGGAGGGAGAAAAGCCGCTTTTCAGGAAATTATGTTGATGATATAGAAAACCTAATCAACCTTGCAAGCTTAGCATCTACCAGCGCCAAGAGAAATAAAGTGCCTTTGATGATTGCTGAAGGTTTTATACCGAGCAAAATGTAAAAAAGTCTCGATTGCTCGGAATTTTTGTATAATAGCATTAAAAATCATTTAAAAAAAGCAGAGAACGTTCTTGAATTTATTTAGCTGTGTGATATAATTGCTCTGATGATTTTATGGAGGGACCAGGATATGCAGCTTTAAGGAGGGGGTAAGGGTAAGTCTTATATATCGCTTTTGTCTATACTGATGGTTAGGTCCGTCAGTTTTTCTATTTTTTTGTTTTTGATTCCAATATATACTAAAAATTTACAAATTAGTTTAATTTATGGAGGTAGATTATGGATAAGCTGTTTGTGGGGTTTGCTCATATAGGTTTACCGCAAATTATAATGTATGCAATAGGCGGTTTCCTGATATATCTTGCAATTAAGAAGGAATATGAACCTATGCTTTTGTTGCCCATAGGCTTCAGCACCATATTGGTGAATTTACCCCTTTCATCGGTTTTAAATTATGAAGGTACACCAGGGGTGCTAAAGATATTGTTTGATGCCGGTATTCAAACCGAGCTTTTCCCAGTGCTCATTTTCATTGCAGTTGGAGCCATGATCGATTTTACCCCTCTCCTTGCTAATCCCACGATGTTATTCTTTGGAGCTGCAGCCCAATTTGGCATATTTGCTACAACTGTCATTGCGCTGCTGGTTGGGGCTGACAGCCTCAAAGTTGCTTCAGCTATAGGAATTATAGGAGCTGCTGATGGTCCCACAGCCATATTTGTAGCCAGCAAGTTTGCCAAGGAATACCTTGGTCCTATCACTGTAGCGGCGTACTCTTACATGTCTCTTGTTCCCATTGTTCAACCCCCTGTAATTAAGCTGTTGACTACAAAAGAGGAACGCATGATTAGGATGGAATACAAGGACGTCAAGGTGCCCAAATCTGTCAAGATTTTGTTCCCCATATTCGTTACAGTTATTGCAGGAATTGTAGCGCCTATAAGCGTGCCGCTCGTAGGCCTTCTAATGTTTGGCAACCTGATAAGGGAATCGGGGGTTCTGGAGAGGCTTTCAAAGGCGGCACAAAATGAACTAGCGAATATTGTGACGATACTTCTTGGAATTACCATTGGCTCGACCATGGTGGCCGAAAAATTTTTGCAGCCCATGACTTTGGTTATCCTTTTAGGTGGGTTGGGAGCTTTTATATTTGATACAGCAGGTGGTGTGCTGTTTGCTAAATTTTTAAATCTTTTCCTCAAGAAGAAGGTTAACCCCATGGTAGGAGCAGCCGGTATATCGGCCTTTCCGATGTCTGCACGAGTCATCCAGAGGATGGCTCAAAAAGAGGACCCTACCAATTTTATTCTTATGCATGCGGTGAGCGCTAACGTAGCAGGTCAGCTAGGTTCTATTATAGCAGGAGGCTTGATTTTAGCATTGGTGCCGCTTTTGGCGGGTTGAGCTAGGAGGTGTGACAGTATGTTTGAAGGCATCGTACATGCGTCGGAGCTTACAAAATCGCTTTTTTTAATGGTAGTGGGTGTAGCAGGTGTTTATACTACTTTGGCGCTTTTCTATCTAATGGTAAAAATATTGATGAAGGCTTTTAAAAACC